>JACQQF010000065.1 GCA_016207095.1 Candidatus Methylomirabilota bacterium
GACGTCTTCTTCTGCCACCAGCGAGTGGCGCAGGTCAACCTGCGAAACCAGGAGGAGCTCCATTAAAGCGTTACCCATGTCTCCGAACACCTGTTACCCTTGACTCTGGTCTATACACCCGTCAAGGGAGGGGGGATTTCTGAAGCGAACCTCTGATTCAGGATACTAGCGAAGGGCCATCATAGTCTGAAATCACTTACAAGCAAGTCCGGCTGCGGGCGATCGGTCCCGTTGCTGATTCTGGATCTTCCGGAGCACGACCCCGGGCCCCCGCGAGGATCTACCGATTCAGCGCGGCCAGCATGTCCGCCACTCGGGTGAACTTCACGCGGGGCCGCTCAACTGCCTGTCCCATGGCCACCTCAAGCTTGTCCAGCCGCATCCAGTCCTCCCAGGAGAAGCAGTTCGGCTGACGCTGGCGGATCAGCGCATCGGCCGCGGAGGGTTCGGGGTGAGAGGGGTGAAGGATGGCGCCACGAGCCAAGTCCTCTACCATGCAGGTGACGGTTTCCGCGGCATCGGGTTTGTTGGTGCCGATGACACCAGAAGGCCCCCGTTTGATCCAACCGGCGGTATATTCGCCGATGACGGGTTGGTGGGAGTCGGGATCGAGCACGCGCCCTTTCTCGTTCAGAATGACGCCCCACTTCTCATGGAATGGGACGCCAGGCAACGGGACCCCCCGATAGCCGACGGACCTGAACACCAGGCCCACCGGCAACTCTTCGAACTGATCGGTGGCCTTGGCCTGCAGCGCGCCGGTGGGGGCGGCGATGAGGATATTCTTCACCAGGCGCATGGCCATGACCTGACCGGCGTCGTTGCCGATCAACTCCACGGGCGAAACGAGGTAGCGCGAGATCAGCCTGCGGGATTTCCCAGTTGGCTTTCGAAGGGCGTAGCCCTGCAAGATCTCCACCTTCTTCAAGGTGGCCCGATCCTGGCTCTTTTCCACCGCCGCCCGGCTCAAATCATCAAGTTGGACTTCCTCCGGACGCACGATGATGTCAGCATCCGCCATCTCCCCCACTTCTTTGATCTCGGGGTTGGTGAATGCCGCTTGGGCCGGCCCGCGCCGCCCCAGCAGGTACACCTCCTTGATGCGGCTGTGCCGTAGGGCGTCCAGCGCATAGTCGGCGATATCTGTAGTCCTCAGTTCGTCTATCGAGCGGCATAAGATGCGGGCCACATCTATCGCCACGTTGCCGATGCCTACCACCGCCGCTTGCTCGTGCTGGAGATCGTACTGGTAATCGCGGTAATCGGGGTGACCGTTATACCAGGCCACGAATTCGGTGGCCGGGTGGCTCCCGCGCAGGTCCTCGCCGGGGATACCCATCCGCCGGTCGGTTTGTGCGCCGGTGGCATAGAGAATCTGATGGTAATGGTCCCTCAGATCCGCGAGCGTGACATCCTTGCCGAAGTCAACGCAGCCGTAGAAGCGGAAGTTGGGGTTGGCGGCAATCTTATCAAAGGTGGTCGTGACCGATTTGATCTTCTGATGATCAGGGGCCACGCCGGCGCGCACAAGACCGTAGGGCGTCGGCAAGCGGTCGAACATGTCAATCGCGACCACCAAACCCTGGCGTTTGAAGAGATGGTCGGCCGCGTAATATCCTGTCGGCCCGGCCCCAATGATTGCCACCCGCAGCGGCAGAGCATCAGTCCCTGGTTGAGCCATCAATCGCACCCCCTTAGTGGATGGTTTTAGGTTTGCTCTTCCATAATCTGAATCTGCAGCGTGTCAACCTCACCACGGTATTGGTCCCGCTGGGCCTTGACCACATCTCCGAGGGTCACGATGCCGATGAGCCTCCCTTTATCCACGACCGGCAAGTGACGGATTCGCTTCTCAGTCATCGTACTGCCGACCGACACCAGGTCATCTTGCGGCGTTCCGACGATGACGTGGCTCGTCATGATCTCGCTCACGGCCTTCGAAAACACCCGCTCATTCCCGGCTGCTTCGCGCACGATATCGCGCTCGGAAATGATCCCTATAGGCTTGCCGGCTTCGTCCACGACGACGAGTGCGCCGATATCGTGTTCGGCCAGGGACGCGATGGCCGCACGTATCGATTGCTCGGGGCGGATCGTAAATACCTTCGGGCCTTTTCTTGCAAGGATACTGGCGATGTTCATGCACCCTCCTCCTGTGAACCGACAAAAACGCCCACCGCGGCGGTGAGCCACTCCGGCTGGTTGGTGTGCATCCTGGAGCCGGCGCCTCGATTCTAGTGCCGTTCCAACTATTTACGCCGAAATGGTGAGGCTAGTCAAATCGATACTCGCTACCAGGGTACCTGCCACCGATTAGCCGCAACAAGTTGGAACGGCACTAGCTTTTCAGGACGTAGGAACTCAACACCTTTATGTAGTTGGCCCGCTCGAAGGCTGCTGGGTTTGCCACCGACCGGTGACTCATGCTTCCCTGCATCTGGCGGATCGATTCATACTCTAGCACCTACCGGAGATCTGCCGTGCGGCTGGCCGAGGGGGAAGGGATGAGGTGAGAGCCCTCCCTGTGCTGTCCCTCTGGGTTCGCGAGGCTACGCGTTGGGCAGGATCCGTTCCACCTGATCTTCGGCGGTCGCTCGCGGGCACACAAGCAATCGTTGGGCCATCGTAGGCCCAAGCCATTCGCAACGCGGAATAATCGCTTAACCTATCGTGTTTACTTGATTGTTTAGAGTAGAGAGCAAGCTCTTGAGGGCCGCGCCCTGCGTTTGATGATGGGGTATGATTTCCTCACAGATGGGTGGTGATCCGTAACCTTGCAAAACAAAAGGAAACTGCCCTGGGGTTCCGGCGCCCCACGAGTTTCAAAAAGGTCCCAAGCAAATGGGTCCAACCACAAACTTGGTCTTCTGACGATTAGAATTAGAATAACGATCAGCAGACCCGTCTTTGTATTCGCAGAGTCGCAGTCCGGCGCACGAGGTCTCGAAGGCCTGCCGCCTCCATCAACACCATTAGCCTGGGGGTGGTCTGTCTCCATCCCTCGTGGAGATACGGGGATTCTTCTCAGCGCAGCGGTGCTTTCAAGAGACACACCGTTCGAACAGACCGGCCCCCTCGCGGAGTTCCAGCACTTCCCTGAAGCTGATCTCGTCGGCAGGTGTCTCGTTTGTAGATGCTACACGCTGGGGGGGGAAGGTTTTACTCCTGTTACCCTTGGCGAGGTCTGTCGTTTCGTATCCTCTTGACATAGATTGATATAGATATTGAGTTCTAGCTTGACCCTTAGGGGGTTCGCGCTGTCGGAGCCATTTCAGATCGCGGCCCTTCGCCCCGCACCCTTCGGCCAATCGAAGAGAGGTTGTCAAGAGGCCGCTGTGGTGGTACCTTGCCTTGCGTGTGCCAAACGTCATGTCTAGCATAAGGGTGTCGGATGTGATGCAAAGAGGAGGAGACGATGGACTGCGTGTTTTGTAAGATCCGGGATGGTCAGATTCCATCGGTGAAGATCTATGATGATGAGCGGACGTTCGCGATCATGGACATCAACCCTCTCAACGAGGGCCACCTCTTGGTGATCCCCAAGGCGCATGCGCCAACGGTGTATGAGATCGCAGAGGACGATCTGGGCCGAACGGCCGTCGTTGCGAAGCGGATCGCGCTGGCCTTGCAAGCAGCGCTACGACCTGAGGGCCTAAACATCTTGCAGGCGAACGGCGCCGCCGCGTTCCAATCGGTCCCGCATCTTCACCTGCACCTGATCCCGCGGTGGAGCGGCGATGGGAAAGGGTTTGATTGGAAGCTGACCAAAGGCGACCCGGAGAAGATCCGAGCGGCGGGAGAGAAGATCCGGGCTGCACTGTAGACTGATTGTGGGGTTGCGGGAGGCCGAGGATTATTTGGCGCGGAGGAACTGAAGGTCGGCGAATGTCGCCTCGGCGGATGATTTGGTGTGCTGGGTATTGGTCCAGATCGCTACGCGCCCCACCTTGGGGACCGAATCCTTGCCGAAAAGCCGCCGGTAGTCCTCGGCGACGTTTCTGCGCTCCTGGACCCACTCGCCCAGACGCTGCTTGCCGCTCTGCAGGACGATGATCTTGATCGGGGTCACCGTTGAGTGGCCGTCCGCGATGGTGCCGACAGGCGCGTTGCTGTCCCAGAGGTAGCCGATTGTTGGGCTCCGAAATCGGAGCATCGCCGGAAAGGCGATGTAGACCTGGGCGGCCTGGTCGTCTTTGCTCTTCTCGCGGATATCGCCCGCAGGAGGAAGGCGACCCACCTTCCACTTCCAGCTCAGGATCGGGAATTCGTTCAGGTCCAGGTCAACCGTCTTGTAGAGTCCAAAAGAGCTTCCCTCGCTCACCAGGCGGATGCCGAATCGACCGTTTTGGAGCGCATCGAGCTTGATCTGGTGATTGCCGTGGAAGGCCTCCAGCTCCCAGCCGACCGGAACCCCGTCACCGTTCAACTTTCCGTTGATGACCAGGGGCACCTGAGCCGACTGGGCCACAGTGATCGCTGCAACCGTGATCAAGACGAGCACCGGCATCAATGCTGCGAGACCGAGGATCATCACCCATCTCTGATGGCGCGATCGCAGCGCCCCGAAGCCCGATCTTCCTGATGGTACTGTCGTTCCCGTCTTCGTTTCCTCCTCTCGATTTCGTCCGGTGATTCCTGCAATGGCCACATCACCTCATCGTAGCAGAGCCATGATAGTGCAGGCCCGACATTGGCGCAAGGATTTTCCGTCTCGAGTCGCACGCCTCGAGACTGCTTTACCCAAGAGTGCTTGGCGGCGTTCGACGACGCCAGGGCGCCGGGACACGCCAAGATTTAGCCCCCGCCGATGGACCAAGAAACGATTGACAACGTGTGGAGCATATGTAATCCTAAAAAAATGTCAGCTCACTGGACAACCATGCTGTGGCAATCTCTTGGTGACGAGGATGACTAGCCCTCTAGAGGCGGTCGGGCGTGTGGCCCTGGCGCAGGTCCAGGGCATGGGTCGAATGACCATGTTTTTGGGTTCCGCCTGTTTCTGGGCATGCCTGCCGCCGCTGAAGTTGAGACGCATCGTCCGCCAGATTCACTTCATTGGGGTCAAGTCGGTCTCGGTTATCCTTCTCACAGCCATCTTCACCGGGATGGTCTTGGGACTTCAAGGGTACTACACGCTCCGGAAGTTTGGATCCGAGGCCCTTCTCGGTACGGCGGTGGCCCTAAGCCTGATCCGTGAGTTGGGACCGGTCATGGCCGCCCTCATGGTGACGGCGCGGGCCGGATCGGCCACTGCCGCCGAGATCGGCATCATGCGGATCACGGAGCAGATCGATGCGCTCACGGCCATGGCAGTGAACCCGATGAAGTACCTGGTGGTTCCCAGGGTGATCGCGGGCGTGATAGCGGTTCCGCTCCTCACGGCCATCTTCGACGTCGTCGGTATCTACGGCGGGTATCTTGTTGGGGTCAAGCTGCTTGGGATTAGCTCGGGCACCTACTTTTCCGAGATGCGGAACGCGGTGGAGATGAGCGACATCAACGGCGGCTTCCTCAAGTCGCTGAGCTTCGGGATCATTGTGACCTGGGTTTGCACCTACAAGGGCTATTACACCGGGCATGGCGCCGAAGGCGTGGTGAAGTCGACGACGGAGGCTGTGGTGCTCTCGTCGGTCCTGGTACTGGTCTGGGATTATTTCATGACCTCCCTCCTGTTTTGAACCGATGATCGAGTTCGTCGATCTCCACAAGAGTTTCGGGCAGCAACGCGTCCTGAACGGGATTAACCTAACGATCCCGCACGGCCAGATCACGGCGATCATTGGACAGAGCGGGAGTGGCAAGAGCGTGCTGATTAAGCACCTCGTCGCTCTTATTCGCCCGGACTCCGGACAGGTGCTGGTCGATGGAGCAGAACTCGGCCAGCTCCACGGCAAGGCCCTGGATCTGGTGCGGGAGAAATTCGGGGTCCTGTTCCAAGGAGGCGCGTTGTTCGATTCGATGACACTCTTCGACAATGTCGCCTTCCCCCTCCGGGAAAAAACCCGGTTGGCCGAAACCGAGATCGCCACGCGTGCGACGCAGCGGCTTGAGGCAGTGGGGTTGGCTGATATGGGCCACAAATATCCGGCGGAGCTCAGCGGTGGGATGAAGAAGCGGGCTGCCCTGGCCCGCGCGCTGGCTCAGGATCCGGCGATCATCTTGTTCGACGAGCCGACCACCGGTCTCGATCCGATCCTGGTAAACTCCATCCACCGATTGATTCTCGATGCCCACAAGCGTTTCGGATTCACTGCGGTCGTGGTGAGCCATGAGATACCTGAAATCTTCGACATCGCCCAGACGGTGGCGTTGCTGCACGACGGGGTCATTGTGGAGTGTGGAAGTCCTGAGGTGATCATGACCTCCGCGAACCCTGTCGTCAGACAGTTCATCACAGGCGGCAGCCACGGCCCGATCCGTCCTGGGCCGGGTTCTCAATCGAGTTCGCCTTGATGGGTGAATGTATGGCGTATCAATACGGGAGGCGAGATCGATGAAGCGATGGACCATGGAAACCTTGGTTGGCCTATTCGTGATAGTGGGGGTCGCCAGCCTGTCCTATCTGGCGATCAAGCTCGGCAAGTTGGAAGTGGTCGGCAGCAGGGGCGACACTGTGCTGGCCGAGTTCGACTCGGTCGCGGGACTGAAGGCCGGGTCGGTGGTTGAGATCGCCGGCGTCGAGGTGGGGCGGGTGAGAGAGATCGGCCTGAAGAACTATCGGGCCGTGGTGGCGATGAGCATCGATCCCGGCGTCAAACTTCAGGACGACGCGATCGTGTCGATCCGGACCAAAGGGCTGATCGGCGAAAAGTACATCAGGATCACGCCCGGGGCCTCCGACAAGGTGGTCCAGCCGGGCGGCAGGCTCCGGGACACCGAGGACCCCGTGGACATGGAGCAGCTCATCTCGAATTATATCTTCGGCAAACTGTAGACGGCACGAGCAGGAACTGATTCGACGCTGGACCGTTGCACCCCGCGGAAAGGAGAGGCACATGGAGGATACAACCAGAATGAGGCGGGCGATGTGGGCCGCAGTGTGCGTGGCTATTATGGCGGTGGCCCTTATTCCGCGGATGGCGTGGGCACAGGCACCGGCCCCGAGCGCGGTCTATACGCTGAAGGACCTCATCCAGCGCGCCCTCGCGACAAGCCCGGAGATCCGCCAGTTCCAGAGGGGGGCCGAGGTGGCGATGGCCAAGAAAGATCAGGCAGACGCGGCGCGCTACCCGCAGATCGAGTTGACGGCAGTGGTGGGCCCGTCACCCCGGGCCCGCGGCACCGTTGTGGACTCGCCTGACCGCAAGGACAGCCCCACCATCAACAATGTGTTCGAGATCGTCGAGATGACGCTGGTGCAGCCTCTGTACACATTTGGAAAGATCAGCAGCTTTCGTGAGGCCGCGGACGCGGGGGTGAGGGTCGATAGGGCCAAGGTCGAGGAGAAGGCCTCCGATGTGATCCTTCGGATCAAAGAGCTGTACTACGGGAGACTTCTGACGAGCGATCTGCTGAGCCTGATCGACGAGATATCAGAGGACCTCGACAAGGCGATCGAAAAGACGGAACGGCAGCTCAAGGCGGACGCCCCGGGCGTAGATGAGGTGGACCTGTACAAACTCAAAGCGTTCCGAGGCGAAGCGCTGAGGAACCGATACGAGACGCAGAAGGGGTTTGATCTCGCCACGGCCGCACTCCGGACCTTCGCGGGCCTCGATCCCGGCCAGCCGCTGGAGCTGGATGCCAAAGGGCTGGACGCCGCTCCGAGGCAGGCGGAGCCTGAGGAACAGGCGATCGGCACTGCGCTCGACCTGAGATCGGAGATGCATCAGGTTCGGGCCGGCCTGAAAGCGACAGAGGCGCTGGTCCGAGCAGAGGAGAGCAGCTTGTATCCCCAGTTTTTCCTGGGCGTGAACGGCTATTACGCGCAGGCAGGCAACCGAACCCGCCAGCAGAATCCCTTCGCCTACGACCCGCTGAACGATCGCTTTGTCGCGGTCGTGCTCGGACTCAAGTATAATCTCGATTTTGGGATCACCCGTGGAAAGATCCGGGCAGCGCAGGCCGAGCATCTGAGAGTCCAGGAGACGAAGCAGTTTGCGGAGCAGGGGATTCCACTGCAGGTGCGCAAGGCACATCGAGAGCTTGTGGAGGCCAAAGAGAGCATTCGGGCGACGGAAGAGGGATGGCGAAACGCGCGGAAGTGGCTGGTCGCCGCCAAGGCCAACTTCGACCTCGGTGTCGGGGATGCCAGGGATCTGGGCCAAGCCGTCGAAGCGTATGCCAAGCTCCGGGCAGAGAACTTCAAGGGCATGTACAACTATAACCTTGCCCTGGCGAACATTGAGCATGCCACGGGTCGTGACGTGAAGGAGGAGATGAGGTGAGTGGGAGGGAGGCCGACATGGGATGGTCTTGGAGGGCGCTCGCGCTGGTGACGGCAGCCTTGCTGGTGGTATGGGAACCGACGGAGAGTCGTGCCGGTCTCGCGACGGATCAGGTCAAAGGGACTGTTGACCAAGTCATAAAGATCCTGACCGATCCTGCTCTCAAAGGTGAGAAGAAGCTCCGGGAGCGTCGGGCCAAGATCCGCCAGGTGGTGTTGCAGCGATTCGGCTTTACCGAGATGTCAAAGCGCTCCCTGGGCCGATATTGGAACGAGCGAACCCCGGCGGAACGGACGGAGTTCGTCCGCCTCTACACCGACCTCCTGGAGCGGGCGTATATCGACAGGGTTGATGGCTACACCGGCGAGCAGGTGGTCTACCAGGGAGAATCTGTTGACGGAGATTATTCCGAGGTCAAGAGCAAGATCGTCACGAAACGAAACCAGGAGATCCCGATCCTGTACCGCCTTCAGAAGACCAACGCGAACTGGGAGGTGTATGACGTCATCGTGGAGGGTGTGAGCCTGGTCAATAACTATCGGACCCAGTTCAGCAAGATCATTCGGACCTCTTCCTACGAGGGGTTGGTGAAGAAGATGCAGGTGAAGCTCGAGGGCGAAGAGGCAGGAGAGCTCGGCGCGCCCAAGCCGAAGGTCCGGTGAGGAACGCCTGATCGCCGGCCATCAGAGATGGCATCGAGTCGGCATCCCATCTCGATTCTCGACTGAGGGTCCATCTGCTGGCGCGTCATACTGATCGCACAGCGCAGTGTATTCACGTTCGAGCCACGGGCCATCCCCGTGGCATTTTTTCCGCCACGATCAAGACCGTTGTCTTAGTTCGTTCTATCGTGACAATGTATTGACACCGCGTTTCAATTCTGATAGAGAGTTATACATCTACAGACAGGTGCGGCTGAGGTCTTTCTGGGGGACACGGGTTGGCGCGAAGGGAATTCTTTCTGGATTCACAAGGGGTTAGTCTCTTGCATGATCGTATGTGTTACGCATGACGCGATGAGTCGGCCGCGACGAAACAGTGTTTTTGCAGGGCTGATGTCCGACACCTCAGCCTGGTGGCCAGACGCAGGCAGGTGTCGTGCGGATTGATGACGCGAGCGTAAACACGGAGTGGCCACCCACGTAGTGGCTGAGAGCTGAACCTGTGGTATGAAGGTGGAGACTGAGCAATGACAGCGCCGGAGCTCTGTGAGCTGGGACACATCCCTGAATTGGGCGTCGTGCCAAAGAAGATGCATGCCTGGGTTATTCGAAAAGAGCGTCATGGACCGCCCCTGGAATCCTACCAGCGGGAGATCGTGGACGTGCCGGAGATCGCCCCCGATGAAGTGCTGGTGATGGTCATGGCCGCTGGGGTCAACTACAACGGGGTCTGGGCTGGCTTGGGGCACCCGCTCTCGCCCATTGACGTGCACAAGCGTGTGTACCACATCGCGGGGAGCGACGCATCAGGTATTGTCTGGAAGGTCGGGAGCGCGGTGAAGCGGTGGAAGGTCGGCGATGAGGTCGTGGTCCATTGTAACCATACCTGTGGACAGTGCCACCGCTGTAATGGCGGCGACCCCATGCTCTGTCAAGAGCAGAAGATCTGGGGGTACGAGACCCCCGATGGGGCATTCGCGCAGTTCACTCGCGTTCAGGCCCAGCAGTTGGTTGTCAAGCCGAAGCATCTGAGCTGGGAGCAGGCCGGGTGCTACATGCTGGTGCTCGCGACCGCATTCCGCATGCTGTACGGCCACCCGCCACACACGCTTCAGCCGGCCATGAACGTCCTAGTCTGGGGTGGGTCGGGTGGACTCGGTTCGATGGCGATCCAACTCATTAAGGCGGCGGGATCCAACGCCATCGCGGTGGTCTCCACGGAAGAGCGGGGAAAATGGTGTATGGAGATCGGCGCGAGGGCGTACATCAACCGGACGAAGTTCAACTGCTGGGGACAGCTTCCGTCCACCAAGGATCGTGTCCCCTACAGCGCCTACCTGAAGGAGGTCCAGCGATTCGGGAAGGCGATCTGGGAGATCACAGGAAAGGGCATCGATCCCGACATCGTCTTCGAGCATCCCGGTGAACAGACGTTTCCCGTCAGCGCGTATGTCTGCCGACGAGGGGGCATGGTCGTCTTCTGTGCGGGAACCACGGGGTTCAACCTGACCTTCGATGCCGCGTATGTCTGGATGCGGCAGAAGAGGCTTCAGGGAAGCCACTTTGCCACGCTGATGCAGGCTGATGCCGCCAACCATTCGGTCATGGACGGTCGCGTGCTTCCGTGCATGTCTGAGGTGTTCGAATTCGACGCGATCCCGAAGGCCCACGATTTAATGTGGAAGAACCAGCATCCCTCAGGCAACATGGCCCTGCTCGTCAATGCCCCGGCAACCGGGCTGCGAAATCTGGAGGAGACGCGGCAGTTCGCGGTCGCGTCATAACAGGCCCGGCCGGCTGCCGCCATTTGAGAGAGTGGCGGGGCGCTTCGACTCCCCCCTGATTCCGGAGTTCTTGCTATGTCCTCGCTGTCAGCAGAGCATGAAGAGGTACGGCGGGCGGTCCGCCAGTTCACCGAAGAGGAAGTGGTTCCGATCGCCGACCCGTACGATCAGGAGAACAAGGAGATCCCCCCCGGCCTTATCAAGAAGATGGGGGATCTGGGCTACTTCGGGTTGACATTCCCGCCCGAGTACGGCGGGGCCGGGATGGACTACGTGAGCATGGCGATCGTCACGGAGGAACTGTCCCGGGGGTGGTTGAGCGTCGGCTCTGTCGCGACACGCAACCTGATCACCGGGACGCTCCTGTTGGCTCACGGGACCGACGAGCAGAAGCGCCGATTCCTGCCCAAGATCGCCTCCGGGGAGACCATGACGGCCGCGGCGTTCACCGAGCCGGATGCCGGCTCCGACACGGCCTCGATCAAGACGCGCGCAAGGAAGGAAGGCGAGACCTATCTGATCAGCGGCGCCAAGACTTGGTGTACCTTCGCCAATCGTGCGCATATCCTCACGCTGATGGCCAGGACCGACCCGGAGCCGGCCAAACGGCACAAGGGGCTGAGCATCCTTCTGGTGGAGAAGGAGCCGGGCGACGGGTTCGACCCCCCGGTGATCTCTGGCGAGCCGATCAAGACGATCGGGTACCACGGGATGCGGTCCTTTTCGCTCAGCCTCCAGGACTGCCCGGTGCCGGCAAAAAATCTGATCGGGGGCGTCGAGAACAAGGGGTTCTATCAGTTGATGGCTACCTACGAGTCGGCCAGAATTCAGACGGCGGCCAGGGCGGTGGGCGTGGCGCAGGCCGCCTTCGAGGCCGCGCTGAAGTATTCGAAGGAGCGTGTGCAGTTCGGCCAGCCGATCGCCTCCTTCCAGGCCATCCGCCACAAGCTCGCCGATATGGCCACCGAGATCGAGGCGGCGAGACGCCTGACCTACTACGCGTGCGAAATGAAAGACCGGGGCACCCGTTGCGATCTGGAGGCCGGGATGGCGAAGGTGTTCGCCGCCGAGATGGCCGAGCGAGTCACGTCCGAGGCCATGCAGGTCTTCGGCGGCTACGGGTACTCGCTGGAGTTTCCGGTCCAGCGCTACTGGCGCGACGCCCGGGTCTTTCGCATCTTCGAGGGTACGAGCGAAATCCAGCGAGAGGTGATCGCGAAGCGGCTGCTCGAGGGCTGAAGAGCAGGGTATAGGGTATAGGGCCAAGGGGATAGGGTATAGCGTATAGGGTAAAGGGTTCAGAAATTCGTTTCTATCCGTTGGCTTGCCTTTACCCTAAACCCTAGACCCTCTACCCTGATTCTTGATAAGGAATGTGATGGACCTAAAGAAATTGCAAGACGCAAGGAAAGCATGGGAGGAGGAAACGCTCAAACCCACCCTTGAGCGAGCGAAGGAGCGTGTTCCGGAGTTCACCACCTCATCGGGCCTTCCGGTGAAGCGGCTCTACACGCCCGAGGACGCCGAGGGCAGAGACTATCTCGAGGCCGTCGGCTTTCCCGGCCAGTACCCGTACACGAGGGGGATCTACCCCACGATGTATCGTGGACAGTTCTGGACGATGCGGCAGTACGCCGGGATCGGGACGGCGAAAGAGTCGAATGAGCGATTTCGGTACCTCCTGAAGGAAGGACAGACCGGTCTCTCGGTTGCCTTCGACCTGCCGACGCAGATGGGGCTCGACTCCGATCATCCGCTGGCTGCCGGAGAGGTCGGACAGGTTGGGGTCGCGATCGACTCCCTCCGGGATATGGACGTGTTGTTCGACGGCATCCCGCTCGATCGAGTCACGACCTCCATGACGATCAACGCGCCGGCCTCGGTGTTGCTGGCCCTCTATGTGGCGGTGGCGGAGAAGCAGGGGGTGTCGCTCTCAAAGATCTCCGGGACCGTCCAGAACGACGTCCTGAAAGAGTACGTGGCGCGCGGGACCCATATCTTCCCGCCGCGGCCTTCCCTCCGATTGGCCGCAGACCTGATCGCCTACTGCGCCGACCAGGTCCCACGCTGGAATCCGATCAGCATCAGCGGGTACCACATGCGAGAGGCCGGCGCCTCGGCCGTGAAGGAGATCGCCTTCACCTTCGCCAACGCCATCGCGTACGTCGAGGCGGCCCGGCGCCGCGGGTTGGCGGTGGATACCTTCGCGCCAAGGATCTCCTGGATCTTCAACACGCATAATCACTTCTTCGAGGAGATCGCCAAGTATCGTGCCCTGCGCCGGATGTGGGCCAAGATCATGCGGGAGCGGTTCAATGCCAAAGACCCACGATCCTGGATGCTTCGGACTCACACCCAGACCGGCGGCTCCACGCTGATGGCTCAGCAACCGGAGAACAACATCATCCGGGCAGCGATCCAGGCCCTGGCGGCTATGCTGGGTGGTGTCCAATCGATGGCGCTTTCCTGTTTTGACGAGGCGCTGGCGCTCCCGACGGAGCAAGCCCAGCGGATCGCGCTTCGGACCCAGCAGATCATCGCCTACGAAAGCGGAGCGGCGGACACAGTGGACCCGATGGCCGGTTCCTATTACGTCGAGGCCCTCACCGACGAGCTCGAGCGGAGGGCGACTGAGGAGCTGGAGGCGATCGAGGCCACCGGGGGGGCGGTAGAAGCGATCGAGCGTGGCTACATGCAGCGTGCGATCCAGGAAGAGGCCTACGCGCACCAGCAGGAGGTAGAGGCCGGCACTCGGGTCGTGGTTGGGGTCAACCGCTTTCAGGACGAGGGCAAACCGCAACCCTTGCAGCTCTATCGAACTGACCCAGAAGCGGAGAAGGCCCAAGTGAAGAGTCTGGAGGCGCTCCGGCGAGAACGGGATAATCGGGCGGTGCTCGCAGCCCTTGGGCGTCTTCGCGACGTTGCCCTGGGTGAGGAGAACCTGCTGCCGCCGATCCTTCAAGCGGTTCAAGCCTATGCCACAGTAGGCGAAATCTGCGGCGTCCTTCGAGAGATCTTCGGCGAGTACAAGGCCCCGACGGGTCTGTAGGGCCGGTCGGCTTCTGCCACTATATGGAGGCGCCTTCGGTGGAACTATCATGACGCCGGGGCGCCTTCGTCTTTTGGCGCTCGACAACTGAATCTTGTGTATGGCCTTTTCGGAAAAGGCAGGCATCTGAAATGTGCTGTCTTGAACATTTCGGTTCATCAATAGTCGGAAGTAGTTGAACTCTTTCTCACCGAAGGGGGTGTGACCTATGCGACAGGTAAAGAGTAGGAGTGAGTCTCGGCCCCCAAACACAAGAAGCTCTTCTGGTCGTCAGAGTTCCCGCCCCAGGCCCGCGATGGGCCCACTGGCCGTACTCATAGGGTCTCGCAAGGGGGCGTTCATCTTGCGCGGGGACAGATCGCGTCGAGCTTGGAAGCTCTCTGCGCCGATATTGCTCGGCAATATCGTGCATCATCTCGTGCTGGACCCCAGGGACGGGCGAACGATGCTGATGGCCGCCCGCACGGGTCACCTGGGCCCCACGATATTCCGCTCCACCGACATGGGCAGGAGCTGGAAAGAGGCACGGAGACCCCCGGCGTTCCCATGGGCAGCCGAGGGACAGAAGGGGCTCGTCGTGGACCACGTCTTCTGGCTCAGTCCGGGACACCCGAGCGAGACGGGCGTCTGGTACGCGGGGTCGTCTCCTCCCGGCTTGTTTCGGTCGGATGATGGGGGGGTCACCTGGGAAGGGGTCGCCGGATTCAATGAGCACCCGATGCGGTCCTCCTGGGTGGGCGAGGGGCAGCAGGGCCCTCCAGATGGCGCGACGCTCCATTCCATCCTCATCGACCCCCGCGACCCAAGCCACATCTACCTCGGCATCTCGGCCGGCGGCTTCTTCGAAAGCCTTGACCGGGGAGCAGGTTGGAAGCCTTTGAACAAAGGGTGCCGGGCGGATTTCATTCCGATCCCGGACCCGGAATACGGCCATGATCCGCACTGCGTCCGATTGCACCCGCTCATGCCGGATCGCCTCTACCATCAGAATCATTGCGGGATCTATCGCATGGAGCGTCCTGAAGGCCGCTGGATTCGCATCGGCGACAACATGCCGAAGCGAGTGGGGGATATCGGCTTCCCCATGGTCCTTCATGCTCGAGACCCCGATACCGTGTGGGTGTTCCCCATGGACGGGACAACCGTCTGGCCACGCGTGAGCCCCGACGGCAAGCCCGCCGCCTACGTGACTCGGAATGCTGGCAGGACGTGGAGACGCCAAGACAAGGGCTTGCCTGAGAGTCAGGCGTGGTTCACCGTCAAACGTCAGGCCATGGCGGCGGACGCGCACGAGCCTGTGGGTCTATACTTCGGGACGACCAGCGGCGAGATCTGGGGAAGTCGCGATGAGGGCGAAAAATGGATCTCTCTGGTCAGCCATCTTCCTGAGATATACTCAGTGGAGGTCGCTGAGCTTTCGCGATGAGGGTGTATGTTCCCACCCCCCTTCGAGCCTATACCGGAAAGAAGGCTAAGGTTGATGCAGAGGGCTCGACGCTGGGCGAGGCATTGACTGACCTGGATCGTCGCCATCCAGGATTCCGCTTTCGCATTATCGACGAGCAAGACGGAATCCGGGAACATATCAAGATCTTCGTCAATCAGCAGCAGGTTCGGGACCTTGCTGTTCCACTACGCGGTGGCGATGAGATCCAGATTATCTGCGCGCTCAGCGGTGGATAGACCGAATAGATTTAGTATAGACCATTATTATTAAGTAGTTATAGAAATATAATGCACTGCATAAAAAAGGGCTTGACAAGTATAATGCGATGCGTTATATTAAGGGCAGATTGAACTGATGCCCGCAAGGTTCGGCGAATGGATTGCGTGAACTTGAAACCGTCGGGCACGAGACGAGGAGGGAAGACACATGACACAGGTAGCAGAAGTTCAGGCACTCGGCGCGCCCGTTCAGCGGCTGTGGTCCGACAGCGTCTCCCTGGCGCTTGAGGGATTCGCGATCTCCCAGGACCAGGGCAGGAAGCTCCTGGAGAACGCTCTCGAGCTGGGGGCGGCGAATGCGAAGGACAGCCTCAAGTACGCCGAGGAGCTGCGCGGCCGGCTCACCGACGCGACCAGCACCGCGAATGAGCTGTTGAAAGAGCATGTCGCCCTGTGGGGCGAGCTTCCGAAGGACCCGGTGGCGGCGACCCAGAAGGTGGTGGCCGGGTACGTCGAAGGGTCTCGGAAGGCGCTGGAGGTCGGGGCCGAGGCGCTGAAGAGCTACGTCAACGCGGTGAACGACCTCTGGGCGCGCCTGGAGCGGGGGAGCCAGGAAGCCCGCGAGCAGTACGTCGCCTTCATCGGCAAACTGCAGGCCGTTGTGGAGTCCGCGGCGAGGAAGAGCTAACCAGGTAACTAAACGCGGCAATCGGAGGGTCCGCGCGTCAAGTGGATGCGCGGACCCCTTCTTACTTTTTGTGACCCGCTGTTGCTCGAGGTTGAGATACATAGAGGAGAGAGGGAGGAGCCATGGAAGGAGATGTCCAGAGTGTCTACCACAAAATCACGATCTGGTGCGCGTCGGGGCACCCGGCCTATCTCTCAACAGAAATGGCCCGAAACCTCAGCGACTATCTGATGAATTTCCTCAAATCGGGCGAGGGAGAAAAGCTGCTGCGGACCCTTGGGTATGTGCGGACGACATCGGCCACTCAAAGCAGACAAAGCTAGTGCCGGTCCAATTAACGTCGCCTAGCGGCAAGGCTTCACCCCGGGGCACTCCCTGCGACGTACCTGAGAGCGTACGTCGGGTACCCGCGCAGTGGGTGTGGCCCCAGGGGCCGCGCCTTGCCATGCTCGTTTCTTGGCCCGGCACAGTGCCCACCAACTGTGGGGAATTTGGTTTAGAGTGGCACTAAAGGACCATCAGGTCGGGAGGTCGCCGATGGTAAACGCCTATATTCTGGTACGACTGATTCCGGGATTGGAATCGAATGCCATGTCTCAGATGCGCGTGATCCCGGGAGTGAAGGACGTGATCACTGTCTTCGGCCGGTGGGACGCGATCGTTCAAGTCGAGTCAAAGACCATCCCGGCCCTTTCCCGAATGGTGATCGGCCAGATTCGCGGGATCCAGGGGGTCCAGGCGACAGAGACCTTGGTCGCGGCCGAGTTCTGAGATCGGCTGTCGGTTGGAGCATCCTCTTTTTTCTTGACGTGAGGGCCTTCCCCGCATAGACTCCGCGCGGCGTGTCCGCGTAATCATTGGGTCACTAGCACCGGTTGTTCTTCTAACCGAGAGGAGGGGCGCAATGAGACAGCTCACGGAGGCGTGGGCTAACTGGGCGTTCGGTCCGATGTTCATGTTTGAGAAGTTGATGACCGGGATCCTGGACTGGCAACGGGAGACCCCGGAGGCTTTTGGGCGGCTGCTCGCATCCCTGTACGGTGTCGAGCTGAATGGCTATGGTACAGGGACCCGGGTCCCCACGGCGGCCGACCTGTATGTCGGCAAGACCCTCACGCACACCAAGACGATGACGGATGCGGGGACCCTCTACTTCGGCTTCCTCTCTAACGACTTCAATCCCCTCCACTTCAACGAGGCGCTCGCCCAGAAGACCCGTTTCAAGGGACGGATCGCCCACGGGTATCACACCGCGAGCCTCTTCTCCGGGGTGCTCGCCGAGCTCTGCCCCTGGTGTGTCTACCTCCGCCAGGAGATGGAGTTCACCGCCCCGGTCCGGGCGAGTGACCGGATCACCGCGACGGGCGTCATCGAGGAGGTCGACGAGCGTGGCGTGCTCACGGTCGGCCTGCGGTGCACGAACCAGCGGGGCGAGGTGGTGGTCCGGGGGAAAGCGATCCTGAAGAAGCTGAAGGAGGTCTACGACTAAGCCTGGCCCGGCCGAGGGAAGACACCGGGCTCGAATATCACGCAAGTTCATTGAGCGCCGCTTGGAATTCCGCCGCCATCCCGGGGTGCCCGTACCGGCTGGCTGCATCTATCCCCTGCCCGTAGGCGATTCGCGCCTCTGAAATCTTCCCGATTCGTTCCAAGGATTGCGCAAGGGTCCTGTAAGCCGCCCCCTCGTCCTCAGCAAGACTCAGATACATCCGAATCGACTCGATCGCCTCTCCGTATCGTTCAACCTTGAAATACTCATTCCCTAAGAAATAGTGGAGCATCGCGTCCTTCGGGCTCTTTTCCAGCATCCCTTTTAGCGCGTCGATTCTCCCGGCCTCCATAGTTCCTCCATCAGCTCTCCCCAAGGACCATAGCGAGTCAGATATAATGGCCGGAGCCGTCCTTGACCCGATATGGCTCAATGGCGACGACTGAGGCTGCGCTGACGAAGAGGGAAGCGCCCTTCTCATCTGCCAGCTCAACAACGTTTTCCTGTACACTGATGACCGTCCCGACGATGCGCCAATTGGCCGCCATATGGATGATCACACGCTGGCCTGTAAAGCGTTCGATGATCGACTTCATGGGCAAGGGTCAGGGGTCAAAGGCCTATCCTGCAGCCAGATGTCTCAGGCGCGACAGCGATTCCTCGATCTGCGAGACCTCTGGCAGGAGACGATCCGATCCTACCGCTTTCAACAGCTCTCTCAGGGAGTGCAGATGTTCCTCGGCACCCTCGACTAATCCCGCTGCAGTGAGCCGGCGGGCCGGTTCCGGGAGATCGGCCAGCAGATCCAACAGTCGAGGCAACTCCTCCCGCTCCCACGTCAGGGTGATCTCTGCTGCCTCGGCCGGGTCGATTTCGGGGCGCCTTCCCTTCGCCTCGAGCTCCTGAAGCGTGGACTCCCACTCATCGAGATGTCCTTCATCGAAGCGTCGGTCAACCTCTGTCGTGCTGCCCACGGCAGGGAGTCGGTCTTCGGCCAACCGGAGGACCGCGAAATGTCCCGCCTCTGCATCGGACATCGCCCGCCAGATTCGCCCGGCTGTCGGGTGGGCGGCGAACACCTGAGCGAAGTACCTGTACAGCTCGAGGGCGCGCCGTTCGAAGCCGGCGAAGATCTGCAGCAAATCGCCCAGCGTCCGCCGCGCGCTCACTCTTCGTTCTGCCGCTCCAGATCCGCGAGCAGCCTTTCCAGTGACTCTTTGGCTATTCTAGCACGTTCCACGTGTTCGCCCAGGAGCTGGATCAGCTCGTTTCTCAGGGTTGGTTTCAGCGGGGTGAGGAAGCTCACGATCCCACGGAGCGCTCCGTCGATCGCCCCCACTGCGGCCCTGACCTGCTCCAGGATCGCGTGATCGGGTCGCGCCGGACCCTCTGTCATGTCGAAAGACCCCTCCGCTTCCTGAGCTCTTCCAGAAGGCCCAGCACCTCGGCGTGCGTCCGGTTCTGCTGCTCGACGATGAACTGGGCGACCTCCATCAACCGTTTCGAGGCCTCTGAGGTCGATCGCACCAGCCCCTCCAAGAAAGGGAGGAAGGCCGTCGGGTCGCCCCCCTGGTCTGCCGCCTCCCGAGCCTGCTGGGCGATCTGCAGACATCGGTCTTCGAAGTCGGTAACCGCTACACCGAACACCTTCAAGAGCTTTCGGGTTGACTCCTCAGCCATCTCGGGCTCCTTGAACTCTGTGTACCAACGATTTTCAGTCGCGTGCCTTTTCAGCTTACACGAGGTCCTATCCAGTGGCAAGGAAAACGCCTGCGACGAAAGCGGGCTCAGTTGAAACGGGGGTTGCGATCTGCTATTGTTGACCCGGAGAAACGATGACAGGAGAGAGGCCCATCGGACCGGCTTCAACATCCCTGCCGCAGAACGAGCAGGCACTTGTTGACTCGTTCCACGACAGGTACCCGTTCTCCCTCGATTCATTCCAGGAGGAGGCTATCCGCCTGATCGCGGAGGACAACTCCGTGATCGTCTCCGCGCCGACCGGAGCCGGCAAGACCCTCATCGCCGAGTTCGCCATCTACCGCGCCCTCGCCCACCAGCACCGCATCGCCTACACCACTCCCTTGAAGGCCCTGAGCAACCAGAAGTACGCCGATTTCACCCGTCAGTATGGGGAAGGGTTGGTGGGCATCCTCACGGGTGACGTGAAGGTCAACCCGCGCGCGCCGCTTATTGTCATGACCACCGAGATCCTCCGAAACAAGTTCTACGCGGGTCAGTCAGAGGGGTTGGCGTATGTGGTGCTGGACGAATGTCATTACATGGGAAACGAGGGACGAGGGACGGTCTGGGAAGAGATCGTCATCAACTGCCCTCCCGAAGTCCAGCTCGTCGCTCTCTCGGCGACGGTCAGCAACATCGGCGAGATCGCCGAGTGGATCAGCCAGACGCACCGCCCGATCCGGGCCATCCACCATCCGATCCGGCCGGTTCCCCTCCAGTACCTGCTCTGTGATAAAGATGGGCAGCTCTGGCCGCCTGAGCCGGCCTCGGTCCAGCGTATCTTGCGAGGCTCGACGTCCGCCCGCGGCTTCTCATCCGATCGGGTCGCTCGCCCGTGGGGGCGGCGTCGAGAGCACGGGCACCGTGCCTTCCGCCGCCGTCCGCTGGAAGTGAGCGTCGCCATCGCCGTGTTGAAGTCGCGTCGCTGGCTGCCGGCCATCTACTTTATCTTCAGTCGATCCGGATGTGAGCGCGCCCTCGCACGCTTCCTGGAGCGCAACGAACCCCTTCTCGACTCCGCGCGAGCTGAGGAGGTAGAGGAGGCGATCGGGAGGGCGCTTTTCGAGTATCCGAGCATCGTTCCAGAGAGCGACCTGAACCGATTGATCCTCAAGGGGCTCCGTCGCGGGGTGGGCCTTCACCATGCCGGGATCTTGCCGGCGCTGAAGCGCCTCACAGAGATCCTGTTCGAGCGAGGGTTGGTGCAGGTGGTGTTCGCGACGGAGACCATGAGCCTCGGGATCCACATGCCGGCTAAGAGCGTGGTGATCGGAGGGCTCCGGAAGCGGAGCGACCTTGGATTTCGAAGCCTGAGCGTGGGCGAGCTGACCCAGATGGGCGGGCGGGCGGGCCGCCGGGGGATCGATCCCGAAGGGACCTGCCTGTTGGCCCTGGATTCCGCCGAGGCGGCAGAGGACGCCGTCCGCTTGGTGCGGGGCGAGCCGGAGCCGATCGAGAGCCGATTCCGGATCGGCTACAGCAGCGCCGCCCTGCTGATCGAGTCGCACCGCGAGCCGGAGGCGATCCGCAAGACGATTGAAAGGAGCTTCGGCCAGTTTCAGAATCGACGGAAGATCGAGGCGATCAGGGTGGAACAGGAGAGGTTGATCCGCCGGATGGCCGAGTCTGAGGGAATGACGTCTCCCTGTTGCGAGCTTGCGACGCTGTTCCACTACCGGGAAGGGCGTGCCGCCGTCGAGCAGGAGCAGGAGCGGCTCAGGAACCTGCGGGTCGCAACGGCGCGAGCCGGCCGCGGACGGGGCAAAGCGCGGGGTCGTGGGGGGCGAGGCAGCTCCTCGCTGGCCTTCTTCTGGGGCGAGTCCGCGGAGGAGACACGGGCGAAGATCGACGTGATGACCCTCTCCCTTTCGCAGGCGCCCTGTCACCGTTGTCCCGAACGGGGGCTGAGGGAGCGACAGATCAAGCAGTCGAGGCGGCTGGGTCAGGTGCTGGAGGGTCATCGCCGGACGCTGCAGCAGCTCCAAGATTCCTACTGGGAACAGTTTCTGCAAGTCGTCGCGGTCCTCCAGCACTTCGGCTATCTCGAAGACGGGCGATTGAGCGCGGAGGGTCGGCTCATCGCATCACTCAGGCACGATAACGAGCTACTCGCGGCCCGGGTGGCATTCTCCGGTCTGCTGCAGGGGCTTCCTCCGGAGGAGCTGGCGGCCCTCCTCTCATGCCTTGTGGAGGAGCCGCGCAGAGCCGAGAGCCCCGTCGCGAGGCTGTTTCTGCGGGATCAGGCCCATCTTCGTCGGCGGGTCAAGACGTTGGAGGAGCTGAGCCAAGAGGTGGACAAGATTCAGCGGTCGTATCGGGTCGCGCTGCCGATCTCCATGCACACCGTCTATCTCGCAGCCACGCATCGCTGGGTCGCAGGAGAAGACGACTGGCTGGCGCTGGTGGAGCAGAGTTTCGGGGCCCACGAGGGCGACCTGATTCGGGCCTTTCGGCGGCTGATCGACCTGTGCCGGCAGCTCGAAGAGAGCCCGGTGCTACCGGCGGAGATCCAGCGCACGCTCTCACGGACGGTTGAGCTGTTGGACCGGGGTATCGTGCTTGAGTCGGCGCTCATTTAGAGGCGTCATTGATGGCTAAGCCGCGCGACACGACACAGCAGCCGATTGGAAAGGAAGCAGCTCCACTGACCTCACCCTACGAGGGGCTTGCCCTGCTGGCGGACCCGATCCACCGCTATATCGTCTTCACCGTCCCGAAGGGTGACCGGTCCGAGCGGACCGAGAAAGACATCATCGATGCGCCCTGGGTCCAGCGGTTGCGTCGGATTCATCAACTGCAAAGCACCTGGTGGGTCTACCCATCCGGCGAGCACAGTCGGTTTCAGCATGTCCTGGGGACTATGCACATGGCCGGCGAGTTCGCCCGACACCTCTATCCCAGCCTCAAGGAGACATTCGGCAAGGGTGTCCCGTCGGAGCCGTTCATCGAGGAGCTGCTGAGGATCGCGGGGCTGCTCCACGACGTGGGGCACGGCCCCTTCGGGCATTTTTTCGACGACCACTTCCTCCACCAGTTCCGCGTCAATGGTGAACCGCTGAACCACGAGATCTTGGGGATGGCCATCATCACGAGGAAGCTTGGCGGGATCATCAAGGCGATTCGCCGGAGCCCGAGCGGTCCGTTTCAGCGGAATGAACGGCTTGATCCGAGATGCATCGCCTTCCTGATCAAGAAACCGGAGGCCGCCCCGTCGGCAGGACTGCCCGAGTGGCTTGCGGCGCTCCGCCCGCTCTTCTCAGGGATCTACACCGTTGACAACCTCGACTATGTTCAGCGCGACGCCTACATGACCGGCTTCTCGCTGGATATGGTGGACACCGAGCGCCTGCTGCTCTACACCTTCTTTACCCGGAAGGGGCTGACCCTGCACAAGGCCGGGGAGTCGGCCCTCATCCGGTTCCTGAACGCCAAACTCGCCCTGTACGCCCACGTCTATCATCACCGGACCACCAGGGCGATCGACCTTCATCTACAGGAGATCTTCAAGGAGACGATGGCGCGGATCGCGCCGTACAACCCCTACAAAGAGCTGGACCGATACCTGGAGTTGACCGACTGGTTTCTGCTCGAGCGGGTCCGGGAGTGGGCGACGTCAAAGGATCCGCACGAGCGGGCACTGGGCGAGGAGTGGGGGAAGATCCTGGGGCGGAACGTCAGGTGGAAGATGGCGTACGACTTCGTCTCCACCATCGACGAGTCCCAGCGGATGGTCCGGTTCCAGACACCCAAGCATCTCGAAGAGGAGATCCGTCGCCATCTCCCCAAACGGCTTCAGAACATCGCGTTCAAGGTGGACATGGCCGCGTTGGATCCCCGCCCCATCAACCCCCTGGCCGAAGGAAGCAAGAAGATCTTCATGTATAATCCGTCCACCGGCGAGGTCTCGCCCAGGCCGCTCAAGGAGTTGTTCCGCGACATCCCGCCCAAGGTCGCTCACTATCGCATCTTCATCGCCGACCGCCGTCACGTCAAGGCTCTCACCGAAGCCTCCGAGAAGGCCCTGATCGGCTCCGCCGGCGAGGCCCTCCCCACGAACATCTAGTCTTGCTGGCCTCTTTCCCCAAGTGAGAAAACAATAGTGGGGGGAGCCAGAGAGGAACGGAGAATCGATAAGGCGTACCTCGGTAGGTGAAGAGAGGAACCCATGACGGTTCGGATCACGAAGGCCCAAGCGCGAGCTTTTAGGGAGCGGTGGAAGGCCGTAAACGCGGCAGAGCGAGAGGAATTGCGCGCGACCACTGTAACCGCAAAGCTCCGACAATTAGCTGCGCTCATGGGCTCAGTTCGAATTCGGGGGTGGGAGAAGCCCTTAGCGACAGAAGAAGCCGAAATACGGGACCGCTGGAAACGACTACGAAAGGTCTTCGGTGCCTGAACGGGAACCACTGGCTCCACTTTTGAAAGCTCTGCGTGACCTTGCAGGTTGGCTACAGGCCGGGCGTGTCCCGTACGCGATTGTTGGCGGCGTAGCTGCTTCCCTGCTGGGGCGTCCGCGCTTGACGCGGGATATAGACGCCCTCGTGTGGCTTGACGAAGGGCGCTGGGAGGGTTTTCTCTCTGGCGGTGCCCGGTTCGGGTACGTTTCCCGAGGCCGGGACACCCTTGCCTTCGCCCGAAAGACGCGAGCTCCTTGTACGTCACAAGTCGAGCGGCATTGACGCCGACATCATCTTCGGTGCCCTGGCGTTTGAAGA
This sequence comes from Candidatus Methylomirabilota bacterium, assembly GCA_016207095.1. GTDB lineage: Bacteria > Methylomirabilota > Methylomirabilia > Methylomirabilales > Methylomirabilaceae > Methylomirabilis. The sequence continues at coordinate 24,183 of JACQQF010000065.1, forward strand.
GGAGAGCATTGGACGGGCCATGCCGCTTGATGTGGGTGGGATTCGGCTTCAGTGTCCAACTCCCGAAGACCTGATTGTGATGAAGGCCGTCGCTCACCGGCCTCGCGACCTTGCCGACATCGAGTCTATACTGGATGCCCAGCTGAAGCTGAACCTGACACGGGTGCGCCGATTGGTGCGGGGTTTCTCCATCGCCCTGGAGATGCCGGAAATCCTCAACGATCTGGAAGCAATTCTCGCGCGAATGCGGAAGAAGAGCAAGCAGTAGCCAGCGAATGCTGAGTACCGAATCTTCACCGCGGACCGCCGTCACGTCAAAGCGCTCACAGAAGCCTCGGAGACGGTGATGAGCGGCTCCGCCGGCGAAGCCCTCCCCACCAATATCTAACTGAAGAGAGTCTTGTCTTGGACCTCCAAGGTCGGCCACAATGTTGACGACGTTTCAAAAGTCTCTTTATCTAACTGTATTGAATGCGACTATGATCGCGCGCTCCCTGGGGAAAACATTTGGCAGAAATGGCCGTGAACGATACCTCAAGACTTATAAGAAGCGCACATTCGAGGAGTTGGAACGTTTGTGCTCCAAAATGGTTGACGGAACCCTCCGCAGAGGAGATATCCATCAGTCGATCCAGAGCATTCAGTCCGATCTATCGATTTCTTTCGGACAAGCACAGAAGGCTTTGAACGTTCTTCTAAAATGTCATTACTTCTTGTATTACTTCGGCAGACCAATTGCTGACGAACTCGATTGTCCGCTCGACAGCGTGGTTCTCAGGTCACTAGGCGAAAAGATTTCCCTATCCAAGATGTCTAAACCGGATTATCTAAGAGTGCAAGAGAGAATCTCTGCGAAATCAGGCCGGAGAATCGATTACGATATACAGTGGGATGAGCAACATCTTCGCGAGGAGGGGCTGCTTTAGTTGATCGACACCATAGCTTTGAATATCAGGTTTCAGTTATGAGGCACGAGTAGAATCGGCGGGCTGGCGAGTCATCCTCGATGCTTTCGGTTCAGGCGGGCTTCCAGCTCCTTGACAGAAATGGTGGCCTGCTTCCGGCATTGGTGGATGAGCTTTTAGAAGGTGGGGTGGCTACCGAGAATTAAGGGCAAGGAAAGTGTAGAGTATGAAGAGGTATGAAACCACACGGTACTTTCGTGATGAGGTGCTGCGGAAGCGGCCTTACTTAAAGCTTGATTGGTGTATCGAAATAGTTGAGAATCCAGTGAGAGCAGAAGTTCAGGCAGACGGGAAGATACGTTACTGGGGTTTCGTGTCGGAGCCTGGAGGGAGAGCGCTTCGGGTCGTTACGCTGGCTGATGGGCGAACGATCCATAATGCCTTTCCAGATCGGGACTTCTCCCCAGGGTAAGGAGGAGAGCGTGAAACTCCACTACTACGAAGAGACCGACTCTTTATACATCGACCTCAGCCACCGGGTCAGTGTTGACTCTCGAGAGGTGGTGCCAGGTGTCATTCTCGACTTCGATGAAGAAGGGCACCTGGTCGGGATCGATATCGATAACGCCAGCAAGGTTCTTGATCTGACAAAACTGGAGACCGAGTCTGTCCCAATCTCCGGAAGGTAGTACATGGCGCTCCCTTTGGCAGGGCCATTTTCCGCTTTCGCACATTACCGTTTTGTCCAACCGCCCGTTCACCTGGAAGCCTTCCCGTACCCTTGCGAACAGTCCCGCCGTTGCTAGAAAAGGCGATGAGCGGCTCCGCCGGCGAAGCCCTCCCGACAAATATCTAGCTCGTGAAGGACGACCGTTCTATAGCAGACGCTCGGGCTGACCCCTTCGGCGCCCCTGCCGTTCATCCTGGAGTTGGCGAAGAAAACGACTGGAAGCTCAGGGCAGGCTTGTCGAGGCGCAGGAGATACGATCTTTCGCGCTCGGCGTTGGCCAAGCTTGAAGACACACCATCGCTGAGAAGGGGAGGTAGCGATGCCACAGACGCCGCACATCGAAAAGCACTTCACTGGCAGCGAGATCGTCAGGGATATCGTCATCGGGATGTCGGATGGGTTGACGGTACCCTTTGCGCTTGCGGCGGGGCTTACCGGCGCCGTGGCCTCCAC
>JACQQF010000066.1 GCA_016207095.1 Candidatus Methylomirabilota bacterium
ACCAGCACGGCAACCAGCCACGTGCCCAGGCCCAAGGCGATCACGGCGATCCGCTCCAGTTGCGTGCTGAACAGATACCCCGTGCCGACGAACGCCCCCACCCAGAGCAGCGTCCCCGCGCCATCCCATACGAGAAACCTCGGCAGACGCATGCGGAATATCCCGGCCAACGGAGGCGCAGCAGTACTCAGGCCGGGTATGAACTTGGCAAACAGCAGGGCGCGGGCACCATGTCTGGCGAAGACGTTCTCCGTGCGGCGGACACAGGAATCTGGCTCCAGTGAGATCCTGCAGAGCAAGTTCAGGATCGAGTGGCCACGGTGGCGGCCGAGCTGGTACCAGATGACGTCACTCAGCAGCGCCGCCAGCAGGGCCACGGGGATAGCCATGGCGAGAGAGAACTGCCCTGCGCCCACCAGCGCCCCCATCGCCAGGAGAACAGGAACGGCCGGGATCGGCAGGCCAAGCTGCTCCGCAAACACGAACCCAAACAGCACGACGTAGCCATTCCGGAGGAGGAACGCGAATGCCTCGTTCATGGTGAGTTAGGTTTGCTCAACTCTCCTGTCACCTTTTCCTGGACTAAAACGCGCCATGCTTCTTGAACCAGCCCTGCAAGCGTTTCCAACCATCCTCAGCCTGCTCCTTACGGTAGCTGGGCCGGTAATCGGCGTGGAAGGCATGAGGCGTATTCGGGTAGACAATGATCTCTGAGCGACTCCCCGCAGCCTTCAGGGCCTTTCGCATCTGTTCGACGGTGTCGAGCGGGATGCCCGAATCATCTCCACCGTACAGGCCAAGCACGGGGGCCCTTAGCGAACCCGCTACGTCGATGGGATGCTTTGGCTGCAACGCATTGGCCTGTCCAACCAGGCGTCCGTACCATGCCACACCGGCCTTGAGCTGCGGGTTGTGTGCTGCATACAACCACACGATGCGCCCGCCCCAACAGAACCCCGTGATGCCAAGCTTCGCGATGTCACCCTTGCTCGACTTGTCGGTCCAGGCAACCGTTGCGTCAAGGTCCGACATCACCTGAGCATCGGGAACCTTTGACACGACCTTCGAAAGAATCTCGCTGATGTCGGACATCTTCGACACATCGCCCTGACGGGCAAAGAATTCGGGCGCGACGGCCAGGTGCCCCAACTTCGCAAACCGTCGGCAGACATCCTTGATGTGCTCATGGACGCCGAGGACCTCTTGCACAACCAACATCACGGGGAATGATTTCCCGGTCGCCGGCATGGCCCGGTACGCAGGGATCTGACCGTCAGTCGTGGGAATCGAGACCTCACCGGCGATCAACCCTTTCGTATCGTTCGTGATGGTCTCTGCCGAGACCGGCTGCACGGCAAGGGCGAAACCAGCGGCCAGCGTGGTCACAACAAACTGTCGTCGTGTCAGTTGAGCCTCAGGCGCCATGCTCGACACCTCCTCCTTCATACACGACATCCCCTTTTCTCTCCACGTCCCACAGCGATCCACCGTCGATCCGGTATCAGGCATCGTCGAGGCGCGAACCCACGTTTTTTGTCAAGCGTTTCTCGACAGCATCCCAGTGAACGTTGGCGAAGAAAGCCTCGATGTATTTCGGCCGCTCGGCCGGCGTATAGTCGAGCAGGTAGGCATGCTCCCACACATCCATCACCAGCACCGGGATGAAACCCGCGATGTTGCCGTCTTCGTGCAACGTAATCCAGTGGTTCGAGAGTCGCCCACTGGCCGGGTCCTGATAGCAGATCGCCCAGCCCACGCCGCGCATCTTCCCCACATTCACGAAGTGTGCCTTCCAGAGGTCGAAGCTCCCAAAGCCTTGTTCCGCCGACCGGAAGAAGGCGGAGTTGTGCGTCACGCCCCCTGACCCGTTCTTCATCAAATTGCCGAAGTAGTGTTCATGCAGCACCATGCCGTTGTACTCAAACCCAAGCCGCCGCGTCAGCTCTGAATACACCGGCATCTCCGCCTGACTGATCGGCCCCTTCTCCAGGAACTCTCCGATTCTTTCGTTGAGCATGTTGGTGTTCGCGACGTAGCCTTCGTACAACTTGAAGTGCATCTCAAGGGTCCCATCAGAGATCCCCTTCAGCCCGCTCAGGTCGAACCGCTTTGCCTTGTAGACCACCTCCTTGCGCATCTGCTTTTCTCCTCGTCTCGACTAGTGCCGTTCGAACTTGTTTCGGCTAATCGCCGATAGGTACCCTGCGAAGAAGTATCGCTTTCCCCAGCCTCGTTATTTCGGCGTAAATAGTTGGAACGGTACTAGGCCGACTTCCCCTCCAGGAACGACCGAAGCATCCACGCCATTTTCTCGTGTCGCTCCATCAGGCCAGTCAGGAAGTCGTTGGTGCCTACATCGTGATATCGGTCGCCAGTCGTCTCAAGATCCACCCGCAAGGTCCGAATGATCGCCTCATGGTCGTGCAGCAGGCCCGTGATCATCTCGCGGGCCGCCGGATAGTGCTTCGGCCGCTCCTTGAGCCTTGCCAACCGAAGGAACTCGGTCAGCGTTCCAACAGCGCTCCCGCCCAGCGACCGGGCGCGTTCGGCAACGTCATCGACGACGTCATTCAAGTCGTTGTATTGCGACTCGAAGAACTTATGGAGGTCGTTGAACTGCGGCCCCACGACGTTCCAATGGTAGTTTCGTGTTTTCGTGTAGAGCACGTACTCATCAGCCAGCAGAGCCGAAAGGATCTGCACGACCCCTTCGCGTTGCTTGTCCGAAAGTCCAATATTCGACTTCATCGGTTTCTACCCCCTTTTTCTTCTGACATGTTGCGTGGTCTCACTGTTCGTCATCCCGCCTGGCGGAAACGCCAAGCTCTTAGGCGCCCGGGGCGGTGACCAGGCCCTGCAGCCGCCAGCCGCGATCAGGCAAGATCGAAGAGCAGAACCTCCGAGCTCTTGCTCGCGGTGATCTCGAGCCGATCTTCGTCGCTGACCGCCGCGCCATCTCCTGCGAAAAGCAAGGTCCCGTTCAGCGCCACCGCGCCATCTACCACCTGCAGCCAGGCGTGCCGTCCCCGCGGCAGCGTGTGCCGTACCAGTTCTCCGGATTCCAACAAGGCCGCGAAGAGATCCACATCCTGATGAACTGTGACAGAGCCGTCACGGCCACCTCGCGAGCCGATCAGTCGCAGGGCTCCTCGCTTTTCCTCAGGTTGAAAGAGCCACTGCTGATAACTCGGCGACAGGCCCTTTTTCTCGGGCAGGATCCATATCTGCAACAGGTGCACGGGCTCCGTGTGGGAGGGATTGTATTCGCTGTGCGTGACCCCGGTGCCTGCACTCATTCGTTGCACGTCACCCGGGACGATGATCGATTGGTTCCCCATGCTGTCCCGGTGTTCCAGCGAGCCCTCGAGCACGTAGGTGATGATTTCCATATCGTGGTGTGCATGGGTTCCGAAACCACGACTTGGCTGAACGCGGTCTTCATTGATCACACGAAGGTGACGGAACCCCATATGCTTCGGGTCGTAATAGTCTGCAAAGGAGAACGTGTGATAGCTGTCGAGCCAGCCATGATTCGCATGGCCGCGCTTTTGACTTGGTCGCCGTGTAACCATTTCTTACCTGTTCGGTCGCACCAATGAGATGCGCAATTCCCACGAGGTCAACGCCAACGCCACCCGCATGGGCGTCCGGACGTTACCGGCTTGACTTTACTCTTGTACTGACATTATAACGGATAGAATTGACCCGTCAATCATTCGTCTCAGTCGAGGTTCCTTCAATGAGGATGGTGTGATACACCTGTTTCATCCCCTCGTCGCCCGCTGGTTCCGCGCCACCTTCGGCACACCCACCGACCCACAGACCGCCGGGTGGACGCACATCGCGGCCGGCGAAGATACGTTGATCGCGGCGCCGACCGGTTCCGGCAAGACACTGGCCGCCTTCTTGTGGGCCATCGACGGCCTGGTCCAGGCGGCCGCCGGCGGCACACTCGAGGACCGCACGTACGTGGTCTATGTCTCCCCGCTCAAGGCGCTCAGCAACGACATCCAGAAGAACCTCCAGGGGCCATTGCAGGAGATCACAGCGTTAGCGGAGGCGGAGGGCACGCCGCTCCCGGAGATCCGCGTGCTGGTCCGGACCGGGGACACCCCGGCCAGCGAACGCGCCAGGATGGTCCGCAAGCCGCCCCACATCCTGATCACGACGCCCGAATCGCTCTTCATCCTTCTGACCGCTGAGAGTAGCAGGCGCTATTCGGCCACGGCGAGCAGCGTCATCGTGGACGAGATCCACGCGGTGGCAGGCGACAAGCGGGGCGCGCACCTCGCCCTCTCGCTCGAGCGGCTGGATCTCCTGGCGGGCAGCCGGCTACAGCGGATCGGGCTCAGCGCCACGCAGCACCCTATCGCAGAGATCGCCCGGCTGCTGATCGGCGCCGATCGGGAGCGCCGGGACCGCTCCCCGGATTGCGCCATCGTGGACCTAGGCCACCGTCGCGCCATCGACCTCGGCATCGAGGTCCCAAGCCAGCCGTTGACGCACGTCGCGACGCACGAGCTCCGGCAGGAGATCTACGAGCGGATCGCCGCCCTCTCCAGAGCCCATCGCACGACCATCGTCTTCGTCAATACTCGCCGCCTCGTCGAGCGGGTGGCCCATCAGCTCACGACCCTCCTCGGCGAGGGGAAGGTGGAGGCTCACCACGGGAGCCTTTCGCGTCGCACGCGCCTGGCGGCGGAGACCCGACTGAAGTCCGGCGAGGTCCCCGTCGTCGTGGCCACCGCATCGCTGGAGCTTGGGATCGACATCGGACATGTGGACCTCGTCTGTCACCTCGGCGCCCCGCGGGCGATCGCTACGCTGCTGCAGCGGGTCGGCCGCTCCGGCCACTGGCTGGGAGCCACGCCGAAAGGTATCCTCTTCCCTCTGACGCGCGATGAGCTGGTGCAGTGCGCGGCGGCTGTTCGCGCGGTGCGGCAGGGGGCGCTGGATCAGGTGGTCATCCCTCAGGCCCCGCTGGATATCCTTGCCCAGCAGATCGTCGCCATCGCGGCCACGGGCGAGATCGGGGAGAAAGAGCTGTGGGACCTGGCGCGCCGCGCATACCCCTATCGCCGTCTGGCGCGCGACGACTTCGACGAGGTGATCGAGATGCTGTCCGAGGGGGTGTCGTCCCGCCGCGGGCGGGCCGGGGCGAACCTCTACCGAGACCGCGTGCATGGTCGGCTGAAAGGCCGCCGCGGCGCCCGCCTCGCGGCGATCACGGGCGGCGGCGCCATCCCGGATACGGCCGACTACGACGTGATCGAAGAGCCGGCCGGCCTCTTCGTGGGTAAGGTCAACGAGGACTTCGCCGTTGAAAGCATGGTCGGGGACATCTTCCTCCTGGGCAATCACTCCTGGCGGATCCGACGCGTGGAAGCGGGGGCGGTCCGCGTCCAAGACGCGCAGGGGGCTCCCCCCACCATCCCCTTCTGGCTCGGCGAGTCGCCGGGGCGCACCATAGAGCTCTCGGCCGCCGTGGCAGAGGTCCGGGAGGCGGTCGCTCATCGGCTGCCCGATGCCGAGGCCGCCGTGACCTGGCTGCAGACCGAGGCCGGGCTCGATCGAGCCGGCGCCGAGCAGATCGTCGCCTACGTCGCTGAGACCGCTGCCGTCCTCGGAACCGTCCCGACGCAGCAGCAGATCGTCGCCGAGCGATTCTTCGACGAGGCGGGCGGGATGCAGTTCGTGCTGCACGCCCCCTTCGGCGGGCGGATCAACCGAGCCCTGGGCCTGCTGCTACGGAAGCGGCTGTGCCGCCACTTCGATTTCGAGCTGCAGGCGGCGGCCACCGACGACGGCATCGTGCTCTCGCTCGGTGAGCAGCACTCGTTCCCACTGGAGACCATCTTCAGCTTGATCTCGCCCGAACAGCTCCGAGATGACCTGGTGCAAGCGATCCTGCTCTCGCCGATGTTCACCAATCGGTGGCGATGGAACGCGGCGCGCTCCCTTGTCCTGTTGCGGTACAGCGGTGGCCGCCGCGTTCCGATGCCGATTCAGCGGATGAGGGCGGAGGACCTACTCGCGGCCGTCTTCCCGGCCCAGTTGGCCTGCCAGGACAATGCCGCCCCTGGTCCCATCGATCCACCCGATCACCCATTGGTGAACGAGACGATCGCCAACTGCCTCAACGAGGCGGTGGATCTGGAGGGCTTGCTGGCCGTGGCCCGGGCGATCGAGGAAGGGGGGATCCGCACGGTCACCGTGGAGACGCCGGTCCCCTCTCCGATGTGCCACGAGATCCTCAACGCCAACCCGTACGCCTTCCTGGACGATGCGCCGCTGGAGGAGCGGCGCGCCCGAGCCGTCGCGCTGCGTCGAATCGACCCCGATCTGGGTCGCGGCGTGGGGGCGCTGGATCAGACTGCCATCGACGAGGTGCGCGCACAGGCATGGCCCGACGTGCGGGACGCCGACGAGTTACACGACGCGCTGCTCAGTCTGGGCGTATTGCCGATTGACGCTGCAAGGGAGTGGACGCTTTGGATCGAGAAACTGTTTCAGGATGGTCGGGCCGTTCGAGCCACTTGGGTTCCCTCGCCCTTCGCACCTCGCACTCCGGACCTCGCACAGTCCTTAACGCACCCCGATCTTTTCGAAGCCTTCGTCGCCACCGAGCGCGTGGAGGTTGTGAGCGCCGCGGTTCCGGACGCGCACTTCGATCCGGACTTGCCACTGCTCCTTCCGTCCCGTGGCGACGCCGGGCGCCCGGACCAGGGCGAGGCCACACGAACGATCGTGAACGGCTGGCTGCAAGTCCTGGGTCCGACCACCGCGTTCGAAGTGGCGAGGCGGCTCGGCTTGGGCGTGGGGAACGTCCAGATCGCGCTTGCCGCCCTGGAGGGCGACGGCATCGTGCTCCGCGGACGATTCACTCCTGGCGCGCCCGACGAGCCGATCGAATGGTGCGAGCGCCGCCTGCTGAGCCGCATCCACCGGCTCACAATCGGGCGCTTGCGCCGCGAGATCGAGGCGGTCCCTGTGGCCGACTTCATCCGCTTCCTGTTGCGTTGGCAGCATCTGCTTCCAGGAGCGCAACTGCACGGTCGCGAGGGGATCACCCAGGTCATCGGACAGCTCCAGGGGCTCGAACTGCCGGCCCACGCCTGGGAACGCGACATCTTGCCGGCGCGAATCGCCCTCTACAACCCCGATGATCTCGAGGCCCTCTGTCTATCCGGCGACGTCGCATGGGGTCGCCTTCGTTTGCTGCGTGAGCCTCAGGAACTCGACACGCAAGATGCGGAGGCAAACGGTGACGAGCCGGCGCGCCCCAAACGGCGGCGCGCGCCCACCCGCTCGGCGCCGCTCGCCTTCGCCTTGCGGGCGGACCTACCCGCTCTGCTCGAACCGGGGCCGGCCGACCTGGACGCGATCAAGAACCTCTCGACAGTGGCGCGAGAGGTGGTCACCCACCTGGAGCGTCGGGGAGCGTCGTTCCTGGCGGACATCGCGCGAGCCACAGGGTTCCTTGCCCCTCAGGTAGAAGAGGCGCTTTGGGAGCTTGTGTCACGAGGCCTCGTCACCGGTGACGGGATCGCAGGCCTGCGGTTGCTCCTTAAGCCGCAGGAGGAGCGGCGACTGCCCCACCGGCGGCTACGCGCCATTCGTGGCGCGCAACTCCGCGAGCGCAGTATCCCGGTAGGACGCTGGTCGCTGCTGCGGGGAGATGAAGCGGGTCGCGTTTCGAAGGACCAGACTATCGAGGCGTTCGCCCGGCAGTTGCTGCGCCGGTACGGAGTCGTGATGCGGGAGTTGCTGGCGCGCGAGAGCCGCGCACCATCATGGCGGGAGCTGGTGTCGCTCTACCAGCGGCTGGAGGCCAGAGGTGAAATCCGCGGCGGGCGGTTCGTGGCGGGACTGGTGGGCCAGCAGTTCGCGCTCCCCCAGGCGGTGGAAGCGCTTCGCGCCGTGCGTCGCAAACCGGATGAAGCGGAGACCGGCATCGTTAATGCGGCGGACCCGCTGAACCTCGTCGGCATCCTCCTCCCCGGTCCGCGCCTCTCCCCCTTCTCCGGCAAGGTCATCGCCTATCGCGCCGGCATCCCGGTCGCCACGGGCGACCTCGGCGCCGTCCTCAGCAATCTCCAGGCTGCGGTCCCATCAGGTTAACGGTTAGATCTAACGCATGGCGGCGCTCATGAGTCGCCAAGCGCCGTCTGGTGCATGCGATGTTAGACGGCGTGTTCGAGCGCCGCAACAAGTTCTTCGACATCCGGCGGCAACTGGCGATGCCGCTCGACACATGGCCACAGTGTGACCGGCGGAAAGAGAACCAAGGTGCCGTTCAAGTGAATCGCATCGAGATCGTCGTGGAGATGTGGCCGACGACCGCAATGAAGAGCATCGCACGATCGTCGGACACCGGGCCGACAGTCCTTCCAACGACACGTCCGCCCGATGTACGTGCCCCGCTCGTCGGCCAGAAACACGTCAGCGCCCCGATTGATACTCTGTGCGTGCCCCTGCAAGCGCCGTGAACAGGTTGCCAGCGGTGCCAGATCCGCATCGTCAGCGACCACCACAAGTACATCGATGTCTTTCGGATCCGGCTTGGCTGTCACGATTGAGCCCAAGACGGCTATTCGCCGAACGCCGGCAATCTCTCGGGCCGACGCAACGAACCGACGGAGCCCGTTGAGCAACTCTTGACGGTGACCTTCGGAGGAGGCGTTCATCGCGTACGTTTCAATCGAGCGGAGGAACCTCGCTCAGCGGCACCAAGATCTCGATCGAACGAGACCGACCGGGTGTGCGTTTGATCAAGCCACGCCGCTCGAGCGTGACGATCATGTTGTGGACTGAAGGTGGTGTCACGTCGAAGTAGCGTTGAAAGTCGGATTCGGCTGGAGGGCGCCGGTTCAACTTGCTGTACGTCACGATGAATGCCAAGTACTGACCCTGTAGCTTTGTGAACTGGTTTTCCAAAAGTCGGTTCTTCCGGCAACTAGTTGATATCAGCCGTCTAACCACTAAGTCTACTGCGCCGGTTCCTGCAGCCTATTTCGTAACGCCACTCTAACCCCAAGAACCAAACCGCTTCCCCAATTTCCGACACTTAGCACCCCTGTGTTAAATCCCGTCGGACCGACAAACGCCGCGGAACTGGCAGTCTATCCAGATGTCAACCCGCAGTATATCCGGCCAACAGACCACTGTTACAAGCGACCCGCGGGCTGTAGACGCCACGTCCACCCCGGTTCAAAACGTGGGTGTAGATCATGGTCGTGCTGATATCGTCGCGGCCCAGGAGCTCTTGGAAAGTGGCGTCTGGAACGTCTATTTCGGCTCGCTCAAGCTCCGACGCCTGCTCGAAAAACACATGCGGATCGAGGATGCATTTGGTAGACTGAAACGCCATCTGTAACCCATGTCCCCGGACTCTTTTGTTACCTATCTCCCCGACCGCTCACACCCGTTCGCTATGGGAAGAACCGGTACAGGTCGCGCCGTGGCAGGCAGCGCACGAACTCGACTTGGCTCCCTTCCACGACCACGCCAAGCCGGTAGTCCCCCACGCGGATGCGGTAGAAGTTGCCAGCCCCACTCATCTTCTTGAGATCGCGGACCTCTTGCGTGGTGGACGTCGCCTCGACTTGCTCGATCGCTCGCCGGACGCGGTCCAGGACCGCCTGGGTTTTCACCTTCTTTAGGTCCCGCACGAAGCTCTGGCGAAACGTAACCTTCATCGCCTGTTCCGCAGGACGCGGAAGACCTCCTCACGAGTAGCGTGCTTAGTCTTCTGCCCCTCGCGGATCGCCTCGGCCAGCGCGAAGTCTTCGAGCACCTCGGCAAAGACATCGTGGAATAGCTTACGCTGCTCCTGCAGCGTTTCCGTCAGCGCCTCTTTCAGCGCCTCTTTCAGCGCATCCTCGGTCAGAGCGGTGCGTGCCATTTCGATCACCCCATTCCTGTAGGTTAGTGGTTCGTCTCAGGGCCGCATTAATCGTATCACAAGACAATCATGTTTCGACTGACGGAGGGACACGCCTGCTCGAAGTCCGCAAACCGAAGGGGTAAGGGACCGGCAACCTTCTCTATGGAGGCAACACGGTCGATCCTGAACCACAGTCGCATCGCCCTGCCGTGGCCGGTCGAAGGCAGGCCTCAGCGAGATGAGGAGGCGACTTTGGGAGAGATCGGCACGGAGTGGGTGAAGGTGCGATTCGCGGTGTCCGTTATCGAGGCCACAAGCGCTCCCGACCCTTGGGGAACGAAGTAGAAGTGGAGGCTGGGATTTTGGCTCAAGGCAAACCCGGTGTCCGCCTTCATGAAGACCTTGCCGCCGTAACTCAGGGTGATACTCGTGATGTAATCGGGGGGGATGGAGAACCCGGTGGACAGCTCTCGTTGCAAGCCGTTATGCTGCGGATGACGAACCAGCAGTCGAGCCCTGTTGGGCTGGTTGAGCTTGACGTCGCTGTCGATGCGGATACGCATCTCACCGAGCCGCGCCTTAGCTTCGGCGTCGTCCTGCCCCACGGGCGCCGTGCAGCCGCCCGCTGCCTGAACCAGCCTGGCCGACATGTAGAGTGAACCATCATTCATCTCGGCAATGGCCCGCACGTGAGAAAAGGTTTGGAGGCGAATGCGGGTGGACAGATTCGCCCGGCCGCTCTCCGGTGTGAGGTGGAAGATGGCCGCGATCGGGATCGGGTTCCTGTCCACGATCAGATGGAGGGTCTTCACAAACCGTTCCGCCGACTGGGCTGCATCGACCTTGATGGACACAGTAACAGTTGCGGCGTCCTGCGCCACCTCCGGAGCCTCAAGCTGGATCATTCCCTCCTGAAGCGGCCGGTCCCCAAACAGGGCTTGTTTGAGCGGGCTCCAGGTGTCAGGCAGGTTCGCGGCCCAGGCGCTTCCCCCGAACCAGACCACTGTTAATGCCAGGACCAGCATCCCGGCGAGGTTCCGATGCGACGGCTTCATCTCCTCTCCTTCCATCGTCTTTATCGTTGGCCACACCTTCACGGCCCCGCGATCAGTATACTACACCTTTTCAATAGCAGACACCAGATCGGGAGGAACGGTGGTGTGCTAATTCAACGAGAACAGGCGATGGTCATTGCGAGGGCACGGAGTGACCCCTTCGGGTGTCCTCAGGGCAGGCTGCGCAATCCCGATCAGAGAGAGATTGCCACGCTCCCGTTGGTCGCTCGCAATGACAGCCCCCCACAAGTTCCCGGGCTTGTCATCGTGTGAATTGAAATTAGGACATCTCTAAGAGCGGCGGCCGTCAAGTATTGGCGAGCATCTTGACGAGGTTCGGCATCCCACGTCCCTGGATGTACAGGTCGCGCCCCAAGTCGGTGCAGTTATCTAGAAGGATGCCTTTGATTCGATCCGGGTAGCCGATGAACTCGCGTCTCTGAGAGAGGAACGCCGCCAAGACCCCTGAAACGTGTGGAGCAGCCATACTTGTGCCGCTCATCTCTACAAAGAGATCCTTCGCGAGTGGATCTTTGGTCGTCCTGAAGCGATGCGACGCAGATAGGATCCTTTCTCCTGGTGCCACGAGGTCCGGCTTTCGTCGCCCGTCAGCAGTTGGACCCCGAGACGAGAAGTACGAGACGCCGTAGGTATGCGGGTTCGACTTATGGATCGACCCGACAGCAATGGCCTCGTCCAGATTGGCAGGATCTCCGATCGAGAGATCCATGTTCGCCTCCACCACGCCCTCCTCCGCTCGGAGAACCGCGTACCCTTCGTTACCCGCGGCGAGGCAGGTCAACACTCCCTGGCGCCAGAGACGCCGAAGCTCTTGGCACAATGGCGAGTGGCCGCACCCATACACGCTTGGATCGAACGACCCGCCGAGGCTCAAGTTGATACCGTGGATCACCAGCTCCCCTGCCCCCTCGTTGAGGTCTCCAATGTGCTCGAGAGCTTTGATGATCCAGGAGTCGCGGCCATTGCCTTGATCGTCAAGCACCTTGTAACCATACAATTTCGCCTCAGGAGCCATTCCGGCGAACATCTCAGGAAGATCACCTTCCTTCAGGCGTACCTCGCACCGCCCGGCAATGACTCCCGCGACGTGTGTACCGTGGCCGTTCTTGTCGAAAGGCTCCTTGTTGGTCGGGGCAACCTTTTTTGGAGGTCTCCCAGATAGCGTGCAGTCCCACTGTGCCTCTACGTTCTTGTGGGAGACAAAATGCGGATGATCCGCACGGATACCTGTATCGAGCACCGCCCAACGGATGTTCCGGCCCACGGCTCCGTAACCCATGTTCGCCGGACGGGCCTGGACGGTGTGAGCCGACCGCCAGATGAGCGCCTTCTTCACCGCGTTGCGCCAGACCTTGTCGATCTGCAAATCTTTAAAACTCGTTCGCAGATGTTCGATCTCGGACCGCGTAAGGCGAGCGGCCACGAACCGCTTCAACGGCTCGATCTCGGCCTCACCCACCTTCGCCCCGACCATCTTCCCGATCGCCTTTACCAGCCGGTCTCGGACCTCAGCGGGAAGATGGGTCCCTTCGGGTGAGCTGAGCTGGATCAGGACCATGTGGCGCTCCTCGGCACGAGCGTTCTCCAGGTCCTCCACCAAGTCCCTCGCCACTACGAACTCCCTTACAGCTTGCGCAAAGGCACTCCCTACCGTTTCGCGGACGGTGCTCTTTACGGGATCGGTCCGTAGATACCCCGTGGCGGAGTGGGGGTGCTGAGGAGAGTCAGGATTAAAACCCACGCTGTCGTGGTTTTCTACCGAGTTCTTTGGAGAGAAGTCATTCGAGAGGTCGTGGTCTACCGCCACAGGGTCGAGCCAATCAGCCGCGTTGACCCACCGCGTGACGCAGGGGGGCACGGGTAGCGTGTTGCCACCAATCCATTGACGGAAGACGTCCTGCACCTCATCGAGCCCGAGAGGCGAGCCGATGGTTACGAAGAGCCGGACATCACACTTCTCCTTTGTGAGCTGTCGGAGCACATCATACGCGATCATGCTTCCCTGGCTGTGGGCGATCACGACAAACGGGCCTCCGCCGGGATCAAGACGTTCACGAAGGGTTCGTTCCATGCGCTCCCGCCGATCCTCATGGAAGAGAAAATCATTCACGTCGCGTAGGAGTGCTTGAGTCAGCATTTGGGTGATCCAACGCCTGAGAAACGGCGGGAGGGGTAACACCTTCGCGCGTGGCCCGGCAGCTCCAATCGCCTTCGTACCAAAGGGTTCGCGGGCGGCAAGCTTTCTCGCCACCGCGCGTAACACGTCTTGCTCCCTTCGTTTCGAAGTCAGTGACCTGATCTCCGCCTCTATGAGATCGCCTTCCAACGACACCGCAGCTCTTATCCTTGCGGCCGACACGTCATCCCCCTGGGTCGAGACCAGATCCCCGGTCGCACAGGTCTCCTCCGCCGGGGTCGGGTAGTACTCCCGGTTCACCCAATACGCCATCCGCGTCCTATCGCCCAGCGGCACTCCGAATAACGCGGTGTCCCACTGGCATTTGAGAACGGAGCTCTTCGGCTTATTGCCGATCCCATGGACGTAGACCACGGTCCGCGCTTCCGGGGCTGCCGTGGCAAGGGGGGTTACGAGATGTTTCTTCCTGGATCGAGCCGATGCCCTGGCCATTGATATTCCTCCGTGAGTGAAGCCGCTAGGGTATCTTGCGCACAGAGCTAGATCAGTGGTTCACGCCAACCTGACAGGTCCCAACGTGGTGATGCAACCGGAGCACGCAAGCAGCTCAAGTGCGATGAAGGTGTGCACGATCGCTCGGCAGGTGATCTTTGAAGGGTTCCGCATCCTCCGTTGCCCTTTCGCAGATCCTCCAACGGTTTCCCCTCCTCGCACAGATCGGTAACCCTTACTTATGGCTTGACAGACCGAACCTCAACAAGGTTAAAATGCTTGCGTGAAGAAGCAGCCTCGAATGATCCCGAATGCCCGGCAGGCACGCCGGACGGTTACCTCGAGCTGGGAACCGGTCGAGCCTCTGATTGCGGGTGTTCAGCTCAAGGAAGTCAAGAACGTCGTCACCGACAACGGGATCACGACCGAGATCTTTCGGGACGACTGGGCGCTCGGCGGGCGGCCCCTCAAGCACATCATTTTCGTGTCGATCCGCCCGGGACGGATCAGCGCCTGGCACTGCCACCGCATCAAGACCGACCACATTTTCGTGGTGCGAGGCCTGCTGAAGATAGCGCTGTACGACGCGCGGGAGACATCGCCGACGTTCGGTCGCGTCAACAGCTTGAATCTCAGCCCGATGCGACCGACCCTCGTGGTCGTTCCCCCGCTCGTGTTCCACGGCGTGCAGAACATTGCCACCGAGGACGCGGCGTTCGTGTCCTGCTTCGACGACACCTACGCCTACGACAATCCGGACGACTGGCTGCTGCCGTTTGACACGCCCGACATTCCGTTCAAGTTCGAACGCGCATGAGCTACGGCCAGCGCTTCAAATTGGCCCTGTTCACCGACGACCTGACCCTGGCCGCGGAGGCCGATCACGCGGGTGTCGATTACATCGGCGTTGACCTCGAGCGACTCGGCAAGACGGAACGACAGGGGCATCTCAAGGACGCCCGCATCTCCGACCATCGGGCATTACAACTTCCGCGCTTGCGAGCGTCCGTCGCGCGCGCCCTCGTCTTCGCTCGCACCAATCCCATCCATCCGGGTTCGAGCGACGAGATCGATCGGCTGCTGGACCTGGGGGCGCAGGCCCTCCTCCTGCCCATGTTCACCACGCGGGTCCAGATCGATCAATTCGTGCGATGGATCGATGGGCGGGCCAGGGTCTGGCTGCTGCTCGAGACGCCGCAGGCCGCCATGCGCATCCATGCGATCGTGCAAGCCCCTGGCGTCGACCTCATTCACGTCGGGTTGAACGATCTTCACCTCGGCCTGGGTCTCCACAGCCACTTCGAAGTGCTGGCGTCCGATCTGATGACCGTCCTGTCCGACGCGATCCGAGGGGCCGGCATCGAATTCGGGGTTGGGACGCTGGCGCGCTGCGACGACCGCACGCTGCCCGTCCCTCCCGACTTGATTTACCCGCAGTATCCTCGTCTGAAAGCGACCGGGGCCTTTCTCTCCAGGTATTTCGTTATGCGAGGCGAAGGTGCCTTGGACGTGTTGCGCGAGGTCGCGCGATGCCGGAGACGGCTGGATGAGTGGAGCCTGGCGGGCCAGCCCGCCTGGGACGCCGCGCGCGACCGGCTGCGCGAGCACGTCAGCCAGGTCTTCCACGGCTCACCCGCCCCATCAGGTCCAGAAGTCGCGAAATCGCGTGCGCCATCGTCACGTCGCGTGTAACCAGACGGTGTCCCTCGGCTGCAATCGCGTCCCGTTCCTCATCGTGCGAGAGATAGTATCGGATGACATCGGGCATGTCGCGAAGCGTCGCGCTCACGTAGTGCTGGCCGGGGACATAGGGGGTTGGCGCGTAGATCGGCTCGGATATCACGAGTGCGCGGTTGGCCATGCCGAGAATCATCCGAAGGCCGTTCAAGTCGCCCGGCACGCGGTGAATGTTCAGGAAGATCTTGGCCCGGTTGAGCAATCGCGTTCGGGGTGGCCCCCAGACCGGCGAGGGGGATCCGTGAACCTGCAGATCGATGCCAGCGCGGCGGAGCCGTGCCACGGCTCTCCTGCGCCGCGCAAACGCCAGATGATCGAGAAAGAGGACGTCGATATCGCGCGCCAATCCGAGATCGCGTCCGTAAAGCTCGCAATACCCCAACGGGACGAAGGCCGCATCGAGGCCCTGGCTCCCGAGAAAATCACAGGCGCCTTGCCTCGCGACGACGACGAGATCGACCAGGCGGTGGCGAACGAGCCGCCGGAGGCACACATAGTTCGTGTACACGTCGTTGAGATTCCAGCGCCTCGCCAAGAGGTTCGCGAGTTCTTTCATCCCGGGGAGCGGCCAGGGCACGGCCATGCGGCGTGTGTACGGCAGCGGCTCATAGTGCCACACCAACGTGAACGGTCGCCGGCCGGGGGGTTGCCCGGCGAGCTGCTCGCGCAGCTTCACGAACCAGCGTCCGTTGCCCATCATCCAGACCGCCCCGGTGTGGTCGAGATCCACGGGACCGTCGTGAACCTCCGTCGTCATGTAGCCAAGCCCTCTCAACATGGAGGTCACGACGTGTTCGGTGTCTCCAAACGTCCAGCCGTTCTGGTTGCACACGACGATCCTGTCTGAAAGCAGCAACGCCCTTTCAGGCCGCATTACACCCAAGAGGGCGCTGCTGAATAGTGCGCCGACCAAATTGCGAGGGGTGGCGGAGGTCCTGCTACCACGGCAGACTCATCATATTCACCCATGTGGCCCGGAGTATGTCCCCCTCTCCGCCGGGGTGTCAACCTTTTTTCTAAGCTACCAAAAGTGCAGGTTACAACCATCTCTAAGAGCGCCGGCCTTGCTATGGTTGGGCTGAATAGACAAGCCACGAGGGACGAAAAAGGCAAAGATCGGGGGAAGGTGCGGCGGCGATTCTCGCATGGCATTGGGGCGAGTTTTGCAGCTGTTGGGAATCAGCGGAAATTGGTGGAGGGTAGGGGATTCGAACTTCCCACCTTTCGACTGCGAGGTGTCATTTTGGAAGGCTTACTGCTGAATTGATTGAAAGGTTGGGCCTATTGTGGGCCTACCGGCCGTGTTGCACAAAAAAGGGCTAGGCGAAATCGCCTAACCCATTGAAAAGGTTGGTTGCGGGGGCAGGATTTGAACCTGCGACCTTTGGGTTATGCATACCGCTGCAGCTTTCGCTGCCTGGATGAACCAGTTTACGGTCTGGACTTTCTCTTCACCCTCGGCTGGCGTTCGCCACCGTTAGGGTGCCTGCCGTTAAGTCTCTACACCTTCTCTGCTAGCTTCACAGCCCTCAGAGCTTGGCTCGGGGTTACCCCGCCAACGGCTTCCCCGAATTTGACAGGTTGTCGCACAAAGGTTTCCCTCTGTGCAGCCCATTGCTGGATTAGCTCCCACGCGTCACGGAAGGCGGCCGACCGTGGCTTTCGCTGACGCTTGTCAACTTCGACCAGATGGATCTCACTGGCGTAGCTGATGAACACCTCGATAGGGAACACATAGAAGAGGTCTCGGTCCGGCAAGTACGCCAGCGCAAAATCAAAGTCCGAAGGTGTGTAGACCTCTCGAACCATTACGCGCCGGTTTGTCTTTGTTCGACGATTATCGACCACGTAGTTGCCACGTGATTCGTCGAACCAAGCGGTCTTGACCTGGACCTTCACAAGAGCGCCGTACACATCGAACACCAAGTCATACGACAACCGGTCTCCGATGGGTTTCAGCACTCCCCAGCCACGCTTCAGCGCATGAAGAATGGCTGCCTGTTCAGTGATGTCCCCTTTGAGCTTAGTGCTCAAGCTAATCCCGCGGATTGAGCCCAACGAGCTACCGGACTGCTCCACCCCGCGAAAGGTATCTTAGGCAAGGCACGCAGCAGTGTCAAGGCTTTTCTGCCCATCGTTGATCGCCAACATGCCGCAGGCAGCGGAGATGTCCCAGCCGCGACTCTCGCGGATGGTGGCGAAGATTCCGGCAGACTTCAGGCTTTGTTGGAACGCATCGACCCGATGCCGGGAAGGGCGTCGAAATGGAATGGCTGGTGCCTCGTTCAGTGGCAGGAGATTGACCTTGCAGCGCAGCCCGCGCAGGAGCCTTGCCAGCTCTCTGGCATCCTCGGGTCGGTCGTTGACTCCCTCCATCAGGGTGTATTCGAAGGTGATCCGCCGGCGCGAAGGAAGGGGATAGGCCCTGAGGGCCGCCATCAGCTCTTTGAGCGGGTATCGGCGGTTGATGGGGACCAGGCGGTCGCGAAGCTCATCGGTTGCCGCATGGAGCGACACCGCCAGGTTCACGTCAAGCCCGGAGGCAGCCAGACGCTTGATCTCCGGGACCAGCCCGACGGTCGAGAGCGTCACCCGGCGCGGCGGATACGCGAGGCCAAGGGGGTGCAGCAAGATCGTCAGCGCCTTCACGGTAGCGTCGTAGTTATGCAGCGGCTCCCCCATTCCCATCAAGACCAGGTTGCCGATCCGCTCTCCCGGCGAAAGCTCTTCACGAAGCGCGAGAACCTGATCCACGATCTCGCCCGCGTGCAGGTGCCGCACAAATCCCATCATTCCGGTGAGGCAGAAGGCGCAGGCCAGAGCACATCCCACCTGGATGGAAAGACACGCGGTCAGTCGCCCCTCATCGGGAATCAGGACCGTCTCGATCTTCCGGCCGTCGGCACAGCCGAATAGGTACTTCCGGGTGCCATCGCTCGAGACCTGCTTGTCGAGACACGTGAGGGCGCCGATCGAGGCCTCCTCCACCAGGGTCGCGCGAAGCGCCGCCGGCAGGTCCGTCATCTCCTCGAACCGGCGGCAGCCGCGCGCGTAGATCCATTGGAAGAGCTGCCGGCCACGATAGGACGGCTCGCCACAGAGGGCGACAAGCTCCTCCAGCTCCTCGAGGCTCAGGCCCTTCAGCTCGATTGTTGTTCTGACCTTCGACGTCACGAGCGCTGTCATTGCGGCTATTAGTTGAGCTGTTTGAGCTGGCGCATTGCCTCGGCTGCCATCTCCCCCGTGGGGCTCAATTCGACCACCTTCTGAAAAGCCTGCTTGGCCCGCTCTTTCTGGCCTGCCAGCAGGAGAGCGAACCCAAGGCTCTGATGGGCAGTCGCCAGTTCCGGCGCCTGTTTCAGCGCCAAGGTGAGCTCGGCAATCGCCAGTTCCGACCGCCCCTGCACCAGGTAGACATACCCCAGGCGGTTGTGGGCCTCTGCGAAATCGGGCGACACGTCGAGCGCCCGTTTGAACTCCTCGATCGACTCAGCGAGCCGCCCCTTGACGACATACACATTCGCGAGGTTCAGGTGTGCCTGTTCCGGGGTCAGGTAGGCCGGGTTTGTCAGTGCCCGCTTAAAGGCCTCGATCGCTTGATCGTACTGCGCTCGCTGGACATAGGCTGAACCGAGGTTATTATAGGCGTCGGAAAATTTCGGATCGAGCTGGACCGCCTTTTGGAACGAGGCGGTAGCAAGGTCGATCCGACGATCCAGCAAGTAGGCCAGCCCTATGGCATTGTGAAGCGTCGGGTTATCGGGGTCTTCGGTGATCGCCTGACTGAACTGCACGATCGCCTGCTTGGCGTCCCCACCGGACAGGTGAGCGAGGCCGAGACTATACTGGCTGTCGGCCCGAGCCTGCTTTGTCGCGGCCTGCTCTCCGGCACAGGAGGCGAGGAGCAGGCTCAGCATCACCAGGGCGATCGCCACCGAACTGCGTCTCATCCTCCCCCACCCATCTGATACCGCCTCACCCTCGTATCGTGCTCCCGCAGATTTGTTGAGAAGGCATGAGTCCCGTCATTCTTTGACACGAAGTAGAGATACCGTGACGACATGGGATAGAGGGCGGCCACAATCGACGCTCGTCCGGGATTTGCGATGGGCCCGGGCGGCAGCCCCTGGCGAAGGTAGGTATTGTACGGGGATGGCGACTGCAGGTTCGCCTTGGTCAGCCGGCCTCTAAAGCGCGAAAGGCCGTACATGACTGTTGGATCGGATTGCAACGGCATTCTTCGCCGCAGCCTGTTATGGAAGACCGCCGAAATGAGTGGCCGCTCCTCGGGCACACGCGCCTCCCGCTCGATGAGGGAGGCCAGTGTCACGACCTCGGGCACCGACATCCCTAGCTCCCTGGCGCGCGCCTGTTGCTCGGGACCAAATACCTCTTGAAACCGCCGGACCATCCGCTGCATGATCGCTTCCTCGCTGAGGCCCTTGACCAAGCGGTACGTATCGGGAAAGAGGTAGCCTTCGAGCGAATCGCCCTCCACTTTGAGCCGCTCCAGGACCGCTCGATCCCTGATGAGGCTCACAAACCGATCCCGATCCACCAACCCCTTCTCTGAAAGCAGCTCGGCGATTTGCAGGGCGGCATATCCCTCGGGAACCGTCACCTGATGGACAAGACCTCGCCCCTGCTCAAGGCGACGCATGATCTCCAAGAGTGGGATCCCGGGAGCAAACTCGTACTCCCCGGCGCGCAGGCGTCGATAGGTGCCACGAGCGACGGCGGCGGCCAGAAAGGCCAGACGACTCCGGATCACGCCGGCATCCTTGAGCGCCCCCGCGATCTTGAGAGAGCTGGACTGCGGCCTGATCAGGACGACCCTCGGAGCCTCGCCCTCCACCCCGACCGACCTGCTCGCGATGGTCCACAGAGAGCCTCCGCCCACCAGCAGGCAGAGATACACGGCAAGGGCCAGCGTGGGGAAAGGAGGTCTTGTCGGGCTCGCAGTCACGAGGGCGTGTCCAGCTGATGACGGGACCGATCAAGAAACCCTTGAAGGATAAGGACTGCCGCCATCTGATCGACGGCGCGCTTGCGTTTTGATCGCCGGACGTCGGCCTCGATCAGCAGGCGTTCGGCGGCCCTGCTCGTGAGCCGCTCGTCCCACATCGTGACCTTCGCCAGTCCTCCCTCCTCCAGGCGTTTCGCAAATGCGAGGGCCTGCTCCGCCGCCGGACCAAGCGTGCCATTCATATTCTTTGGAAGCCCGACCACCACCTCGCGAACTCCATAGCGGTCGAGTAACGATCGGACGGCCGCGAGGGCCTCATCTTCCGTCTTCGGTTCGAGCGTCGGGAGAGGCTGGGCCGTGAATCCCAGTTCATCACTGACGGCAACCCCGATCCGGCGCGTCCCGAGATCGAGCCCCAAATACCGTGTCACAGCCACACGCGTCTTTCCTTGACCTCTCAGAAAAATCGGTCAGAATGGATAGCATGCACAGACAATCAAGGAAGCGCCGGCTGATGGTTCTCTACCGGCATCTGTTCCGGCACTTCGGACCGCAACACTGGTGGCCCGCCCGCTCGCGGTTCGAGGTCATTGTCGGGGCCATCCTGACCCAGAACACCGCCTGGACCAATGTCGAGCGCGCCATTGCGCGGATGCGAACCGAACGCATGCTGAACCCAGGCAGGATCGATGCCACGCCCCACGGGACGCTCGCCCGGCTGATCCGCTCGTCGGGGTATTATAACATGAAGGCGAAGCGCCTCAAACAGTTCACGGGCTTTCTGCTGACCCGGTACGGCGGGAGCCTGAGGCGGATGTTTCAGACCGAGCTTCCGAAATTGCGGGAGGAATTGCTGGCGATCTCAGGGATCGGGGAGGAGACGGCCGACTCGATCCTGCTCTATGCCGGCGACCGACCGATCTTCGTAGTGGACGCGTACACCCGTCGAGTGATTGAGCGGCACGGCCTGGTTGGAGACCCAGCGCGCTATCGGGAGATCCAGCGCCTCTTCATGGACCACCTGCCGGCGGATGTCACCCTGTTCAATGAGTATCACGCGCTGCTGGTGGCCGTCGGAAAAACGTACTGTCGAAACACTCCACGCTGCGAAACCTGCCCTCTGCGCTACGACCTCCCTGGGGGCACTAACCCTTCTGGCGCGCCCACAGCAAGTTATAGCCATCCACGAAGGCATTGACCGAGGCGACGATGATATCTGGGGAGGTGCCGGTGGCAACCACTCGGTTCCCCTCGGCATCTTTCATCACAATGGTGGTCTCGACCGAGGCGTC
>JACQQF010000063.1 GCA_016207095.1 Candidatus Methylomirabilota bacterium
CTAGTGCCGTTCCAACTATGTACGCCTAAATGGTAAGGCGAGTGCCGTTCCAACTATTTGGCCTCGCGACACCATGATGTGTGGGCAACTTAATCGGCCTCTGCATAGCGTCATTATCTCTCCGAAAAAGTTGGAACGGCACCAGGGAAAGCGATAGTTCTTAGCACGACACCTGTCGACAGGTACCCGCAACAAGTTGGAACGGCACTAGTCCTTGACGAGCCCCGAAAGGGTATTGAGGTCGATCTGTACACCTGGGCCCATGGTGGACGAAATCGCAACGCCTTTGAGGTACCGTCCTTTACTCGATGCCGGCTTCGCCCGGACCAAGGCCTCCAGCAGCGCAACCGCGTTGTCATAAAGCTGAGTCTTCGTGAAGGACACCTTCCCGAATGGGACATGGACGATCCCGGCCTTTTCCACACGATACTCGATCTTGCCACCCTTAAATTCCCGGACCGCCCTGCCGAGATCAAATGTCACAGTGCCAGTCTTCGGATTGGGCATCAGCCCTCTGGGACCCAGGATCTTCCCGAGGCGTCCCACCAGACCCATGACGTCTGGGGTGGCGATCGCCCGTTCGAAATCAAGCCATCCCTGCTGGATCTTCTCGATCAGATCCTCGCATCCGATATGATCAGCGCCGGCCTCCCGGGCTTCCCTCTCTTTCTCGCCTTTCGTGAAAACCAACACGCGGACCCCCTTCCCTGTCCCATGCGGCAATACTACCGTGCCCCGCACCATCTGATCCGCGTGCTTAGGATCGACCCCCAACCGAGCGGCAATCTCGACTGTCTCATCGAACTTGGCCTTGGCGTTCGACTTCACCACGTCGATGGCGGTGGCCAAATCACACGGGCCCGCCTGTTTTACCGCGGCGGCCGCAGTCTCATAACGCTTCCCATCTCTTCCCATGTCCCACCCCATAAGAGCAGGGTGTAGGGTGTAGGGTGTAGGGGTTAGAAAAGCAACCGGATCCCGTTCCCCCCTCAACCCTGTATCCTAAACCCTATCCCCTGTACCCTCGTTCTCAGACTACTTCGATCCCCATGCTCCGGGCCGTTCCCTCGATGATTTTCACGGCCGATTCGAGGGTCAGCGCATTCAGATCCGGCATCTTCGTCTTGGCGATCTCTTCCACTTGTTTCCTTGTCACCTTTCCCACTGTCACTCGGCTCGGCTCCTTCGAGGCCTGAGCAATGCCCGCAGCCTGCTTTAGCAGAATCGCGGCCGGAGGGGTTTTGGTGACGAAACTGAAGGATCGGTCCCCGTAGATCGTAATCACGACGGGAATAATCAGGCCCTCTTGCGCTGAGGTCTGGGCGTTGAAGGCCTTACAAAACTCCATGATGTTGACCCCGTGCTGGCCGAGGGCCGGACCGACCGGCGGCGACGGGTTGGCCTTGCCGCCAGGAACTTGAAGCTTTACAACGGCTGCAACCTTTTTGGCCATCGGGCCCCCAATGGAAATGCGATCCTAGATCGAGGATCTTGGATGATGGATTGTCGGAGAAACCCTACACGCAAGCGGTCCCCCGAGATTCAGAATCTAAGATCCAGCATCGCTTCTCTGAGACGTCACTCCCACTCATGCCTTCTCGACTTGGAGAAACTCCAGGTCCACCGGCGTCGGCCGCCCGAAGATGCTCACCATCACCTTTAGTCGCCCCTTATCTAGCTTCACCTCATCGACAAGACCGGTGAAGTTGGCGAATGGACCATCGATGATGCGAACACTCTCTCCGCGAATGAACATCACCTTGTGTTTCGGCCGTTCCGCCCCCTCCTCCACCTGCTGCAGAATGGTCTGAACCTGTTCCTCAGGGATCGGAGTCGGCTGGGTGGCCGGCCCAACGAAGCCGGTCACCTTCGGAGTATTCTTGACCAGGTACCAGAGTTGCTCTGACATCTCCATTTTAATCAGGACGTACCCCGGAAAGAATTTCCGCGATGAAACCTTCCTCTTGCCTTGCTTGAGTTCCACCACGTCCTCGGTAGGAATCAGGATCTGCGATACCTTCCCAGACAACCCCAGGGCGGCGGTTCGCTGCTCGATGCTGGCTTTCACCTTGCTCTCGAATCCCGAGTAGGTATGGATCACATACCAATTCTGCGACATGACCTGGTCTGTGTGAATCATTGTCCTTCGCTATTTCAGCACGTAGGCGATCAGTTTCTGCAAACTTACATCCACAATCCCGAGAAAGAACGAGAGAATGAAGACGGACACGATGACGACGATGGTGGAACCCATCACCTCTTTTCTTGGGGGCCAGTTGACCTTCTTTAGCTCGATCCTGATATCCCTCAAGAAGCGAACCAGCTGCTCCCATCGTTCTGTCATCGTCGTCATGTGATGATCCCCCTCCCAGGGCCCGTTCTCCGACACCCTCGGTGAATGGGTCCTTCTCTCGGGAGGCACGAGTCTCGGAAGCGAGATCTCAGAAAAGTTGACCCCCGAACACCAATCCAAGATTCGGGGGACTCCCAGCCTGCAGAGCTCCGAACATTCGACCGCCTTCACATGGCAGGCCAGGAGGGATTTGAACCCCCAACCCCCGGATTTGGAGTCCGGTGCTCTGCCGTTAGAGCTACTGGCCTTTTCTCTCTTGAGGGGGGATGCCGTCCCCCCTCAACGGGGGTGGGCAAAGCCCATCCTCGCTTCGCTCGGACTAGCCCCCTGCTCCCCCCTGCGAGGAGAGCAGCGTATCGGCCAGTTTACTTCGCTTCCTTGTGGGGAGTGTGCTTGCGACACCAACGGCAAAACTTCTTCAGCTCGATCCTGTCGGGCGTATTTTGTTTATTCTTTTTCGTCGAGTAGTTCCGCCTCTTGCACTGACCGCAGGCTAGGGTGATGATCTCACGCATCGCTGCTCCGCTAGCTTCCTAATCATTAATCTCTTTCAAAAGTTCTTTCGACTGGAGAGGTGCCAAGCGCTGAATCTCGAACCGGGGGGGCCGCCCCATAATGCCCCTCCAACAGTTTCAGCCTGCGCTAGTGGGCAACCCTGCCGGGCCAAGTAACGAGCATAGCAAGGCGCGGCCCTGGGGCCGATCGAGACGTACGTTCCCAAGTACGCCGCAGGGAGTGCCCCAGGGGCCAGCAACGCCGCGAGGCGACGTGAATGGGCCCGGCACTACGCCACCACGTCGCTCACGACCCCGGCCCCGACGGTCCGGCCCCCCTCGCGGATGGCGAAGCGGAGCTCCTTCTCCATGGCGATCGGTTGGATCAGCTCGACGCTGAGCGCGACGTTGTCCCCGGGCATGACCATCTC
>JACQQF010000064.1 GCA_016207095.1 Candidatus Methylomirabilota bacterium
GAGATGGTCATGCCCGGGGACAACGTCGCGCTCAGCGTCGAGCTGATCCAACCGATCGCCATGGAGAAGGAGCTCCGCTTCGCCATCCGCGAGGGGGGCCGGACCGTCGGGGCCGGGGTCGTGAGCGACGTGGTGGCGTAGGCCGTGGGGGGGCGTTCGAGTTGCGGGCTTGCGGGATGATATGGAAAATCAGCGGATACGGATTAGACTGAAGGCATACGATCACCGAATCCTCGATCAGTCGGCCAAGGAGATCGTCAACACGGCCCAGCGAACGGGCGCCAGGGTCTCCGGACCTATTCCGTTGCCGACGAAGATCAGCCGATATACGGTCCTGCGTTCACCGCATATCGATAAGAAGTCGCGGGAGCAGTTTGAGATTCGGACTCACATCCGGCTCATGGACATATTGGATGCACAACCCCAGACCGTCGATGCCTTGATGCGGCTGGACCTGCCGGCGGGCGTGGACGTTGAAATCAAACTCTAGAAATGCCGTCAGGCGTTCAGCCGTCAGCCTTCAGCCAATAGCTGAGAGCTGATGGCTGAGAGCTGAAAGCTAATTACCGTGAGTATCGGACTGATCGGCAAGAAGGTCGGGATGACGCAACTGTTTGACGAGAACGGCAAAGTCGTCCCTGTGACCGTCATAGAGGCCGGCCCATGTCCGGTGGTGCAGCGGAAGACCGCCGCCATTGACGGCTATGAGGCGATCCAGATCGGCTTTTGGCCACAGCTCAAGGCGAAGAGGGTCTCCAGGCCGATGAGGGGCCACTTTGAGAAGGTCAAGGTGGCTCCGCAGAAACAGCTTCGAGAGTTCCGGCTCGAGTCGGCGGCGCCCCCCTCGTACACTGTCGGCCAGGTGTTGACCGTTGCGCTCTTCGGGGTGGGAGAGAAGGTCCGGGTGATCGGGACCTCGAAGGGGAAGGGGTTTCAGGGCGGCGTCAAGCGGTGGGGCTACCGTGGCGGTCCGGAAACGCACGGCTCCATGTTCCACCGGGCCCCCGGTTCCATCGGCGCGTCGTCCTTTCCCTCGCGAGTCTTCAAAGGGCATCATATGCCGGGGCGAATGGGTGGGGCGCTGACGACCGTCAAGGCCCTGAAGGTAGTGAAGGTTATCCCCGAGCAGAACCTCCTGCTGGTGAGAGGTGCGGTTCCGGGACCTGCGGGCGGCCTGCTCACCATCCTGAAGCGAAGATAATCCGATGGCCCAGAAGATCGCCCAGATTGTGGATATGAACAACGCGATGGCAGGGGAGGTTGCCCTCGACGAGGGGGTATTCGGCGCCGTCGTAAGACCGCACCTGGTTCACGATGTGGTCAGGATGCAACTTGCCAAGCGCCGACAGGGGACCGCCTCGACCCGCACGCGATCGGGCGTCCGAGGGGGCGGAAAGAAACCTTGGAAACAGAAGGGAACAGGCCGGGCTCGGGCCGGGACGATCCGCTCGCCGTTGTGGCGGGGCGGGGGCACCGTTTTCGGGCCGACGCCCAGGAGCTACGCCTACCTCGTCCCGAGGCGGGTCAGGGCTGCTGCGCTTTGCGCCGCACTCTCCTCGAAGGCTCAGGCGGGTCGCCTCATCATTCTGGAGAACCTCTCCCAGGAGCGCCCGAGCACCAAAGGGTTCAAGGCGTTGCTCCAAAGGTTGGGGGTCAAGGGGCGGGTCTTGATCGTGACGGATCGAGTGCAGGGAGACGACGCGGCCACCAAGTCTTGCAGCAATCTTCGGGATGTCCTGCTGCTCCCCGTGCAAGGGCTCAATGTCTATGATCTCCTCAAGCACGAGACCCTGATCATCACCCGGGCAGCGCTCAGCATGGTGGAGGAGGCGTGGAAGCCGTGAGGGAGCCTCATCAGATCATCCACCGCCCTGTCATCACCGAGAAGGGGACCGGGTTGAAGGATCAGGTCAACCAGTACCTCTTCGAGGTGGCCCGTGATGCAAACAAGATCGAGATCAAGCGTGCCGTTGAATCGCTCTTTCGCGTGAAAGTTCTCCAGGTCCGCACCCTCTCGATGAAGGGCAAGAAGAAAAGGGTGGGCCGCTCTGTCGGTCGGACCCCTGATTGGAAGAAAGCGGTGGCGACCCTGAAAGAGGGGGATAGCATCGAGTTTTTCGAGGGAGTCTAGTGCCGAGCCAATTGATGTCGCCTGGCGGCGTTGCGGCCTTCCGGGGCACTCCCTGCGACGTACCTAGATTGTACGTCGGGTACCCGCACAGTGGGTGCGGCTCCGGACGCCGCGCCTGCACCCACCTTCGGTGGGTACCCGGCTCACCACTTGGCCCGGCATGGTTGTGGCCAACAACTAGAGTAAAGAATTTGTTGGGGGTCCACTAGAGTGCCGATCCGAACCTACAAGCCGACATCGCCGGGCCGTCGCTTCCAGAGCGTTCTGGACTCTTCCGATCTGAGCAGGACGAGACCGGAAAAGGGGTTGCTGCGTCCCCTCAGGAAGACCGGCGGGCGGAACGCGGCGGGGCGGCTGACGAGCCGTCATCGTGGCGGCGGCCACAAACAAATGTATCGCCTCGTCGATTTCAGCCGGACCAAGACCGGGGTGCCGGCCAAGGTTGCGTCGATCGAGTACGATCCGAATCGCTCCGCAAGGATCGCTCTCCTTCATTATGCAGACGGCGAGAAACGGTACATTATTGCCCCTGCCGGCCTTCAGGTCGGGGAACAGCTCATGTCTGGTCCGGAGGCCGAGATCAAGGTGGGGAACGCTCTCCCACTGCGACATATTCCGGTCGGGATGACGCTCCATAATCTCGAGTTAAAGGTAGGCAAGGGAGCTCAATTGGCAAGGAGTGCCGGTTCCGGGGCACAGTTTCTGGCCAAAGAAGGCGAGTACGGTTTGGTGAAGCTTCCCTCCGGGGAGGTGCGCCGGATCGCCCTTGACTGTACGGCGGTCATCGGCCAAGTGGGAAACCCGGATCACGAGAATATCTCGTTGGGAAAGGCCGGTCGGTCCCGATGGCTTGGGATCAGGCCCTCAGTGAGGGGCGTGGCCATGAACCCCCATGATCACCCACTGGGAGGTGGCGAGGGAAAGACCTCCGGAGGCCGCCATCCCTGCAGCCCCTGGGGCAAGGTGGAGCGCAAAACCCGGAAGAAGGGGAAATCCTCCGATCGGTTTATTGTGAAGCGCAGAAAGTAAGTGCGAGGTCCGAGGTCCGAAGTGCGAGGTGCGAAAAAGGCAGTGTGATGACTGAACTCTCGTGTTGCTTGACCAGAACCCCGCACCCCGCACCTTACCAGGAGGTCAGTGTGTCGCGATCATTGAAAAAGGGTCCGTATGTGGACGCCAAGCTTCTGAAGAAGATCGAGACGATGAACGAGGCAAGGGACAAAAAGATCATCAAGACTTGGTCTCGGCGGTCGATCATTCTCCCTGAATTCGTGGGGCACACGCTGGCGGTCCATAACGGAAAGAAATTCATCCCCATATACATTAGCGAGAAT
The DNA here is from genome assembly GCA_016207095.1 of Candidatus Methylomirabilota bacterium. Taxonomy (GTDB): domain Bacteria; phylum Methylomirabilota; class Methylomirabilia; order Methylomirabilales; family Methylomirabilaceae; genus Methylomirabilis. The sequence continues at coordinate 3,466 of JACQQF010000064.1, forward strand.
ATGGTCGGGCATAAGCTGGGGGAGTTTTCCCCAACAAGGACCTTTCGCGGGCATGGGGCACACACCGCGCGCGCCACGGCGCTGAAGTAACGGGGATCGAATCGATTATGGAATGCCGTGCGGTTGGCCGGTTCATACGAATTCCGCCCCGAAAGGCGAGGTTGGTCGTTGACCTGATTCGAGGTCATGACATCAACTGGGCGCTCAACACAGTGAAGTTTACGAAGAAGTATGCAGCCCGGGTGGTGGAGAAGATCCTCAAGTCGGCCCTGGCCAATGCGCAACACAACCACGGGGCCAAAGACGTTGACCGCCTCTTTGTCAAGGAGGCCTTCGTGGATCAAGGCCCGACCACGAAACGACTCCGGCCTCGTGCCATGGGACGGGCAACGCCGATCAAGAAGCGGAGCAGTCACATCACCATCGTCCTGAAAGAGAAAGAACTGTAACCTGATTCTGTTTCTGCTGACCGCTGGGGCTTTCCTCCTCGGGGGACCTATGAGCCAGCGAGCCTTGGAGGTGTGATGGGGCAGAAAGTCCACCCTGTAGGGTTCCGTCTCGGTATCATTAAGACGTGGAAGTCAAGGTGGTTCGCCACCAAAGGGTACGCGGACACCCTTCACGAAGATCTGAGGCTTCGCCGTTTCATCAAGGAGCGGGTCTATCACGCCGGGGTGTCCAGCATCGACATCGAGCGGAAGGCCGATCAGATACGCATTCTTATCCACACCGCCAGGCCCGGCATTATTATCGGGAAGAAAGGCTCGGAGGTGGAGAAACTGAAATCTGCACTCTCCAGCATGACCAGGAAGCAGGTTCAACTCGATATCTTGGAGGTTCGGAAGGCTGAACTGGACGCCCAGTTGATTGCCGAACAGGTCGCTTCTCAGCTCATGCGTCGGGTGGCCTTCAGGCGCGCCATGAAGAAAACCGTCCAGTCCACGATGCGGCTGGGGGCCCAAGGGGTTCAGATTGCGTGCGCCGGCCGTCTGGCCGGGGCGGAGATCGCCCGGAGAGAATGGTACCGCGAGGGGCGGATGCCCCTGAATACGCTGCGGGCCGATATCGACTACGGATTTACTCAGGCGAAGACCACCTATGGACTGATCGGGGTCAAGTGCTGGGTGTTCCAGGGTGAGGTGCTTCCCGAAATGCTGCTTGCCAAGCAGGAGCGGGAGGTCCCGCCGTTGGATCGACTCCGGCGGCCCAGGGGGCCTGCCCCGATCAAAGGCTGAGCACGATGCTGGCACCCAAGCGGGTCAAGTTCCGTAAACAACACCGGGGGCGCCGGACCGGAGTTGCCATCCGCGGCTCGACGTTGACGTTCGGAGAGTACGGCCTGAAAGCCCTGGAGGCCGCCTGGATCACGAACCGGCAGATCGAAGCCGCACGGCGCGCCGTCACCCGCCATATCAAGAGGGGCGGCAAGGTGTGGATACGAATCTTTCCGGATAAGCCGACGACGAAGAAACCGGCTGAGACACGGATGGGCAAGGGGAAGGGTGCCCCGGAGGGATGGGTGGCGGTGGTGAAGCCAGGCCGGGTCCTCTGCGAAATGGAAGGGGTAACTGAGGCAAATGCCCGGGAGGCGATGCGCCTTGCCGCCTATAAGCTTCCTATTGCCACCCGCTTTGTCTCTCGCAAAATGGCGGCGAACTAAGGGCGACGATGGACGCCAAGGAGTTTCGGGAGCTGAGCACGGATGAGCTGGACCAGAAGCTTCGCGATCTCAGGGATGACCTCTTCAAGCTGAAGCTCAGGGCATCGGTCACGCAGCTCGAGAACCCGTCGCGCATCCGACAACTCCGACGGGAGATCGCCCGCGGAATGACTGTGCTGCGGGAGTTGGCACGCAAGCAGGCTTCTCCAGCGACGGAGCAGGCACAATGACCGAGGAGAGACAACGAGGCCGCCGAAAAACTCTGGTGGGGGTCGTGGTCAGCGACAAGATGCACAAAACAGCCGTGGTTATGGTGGAGCGCCTCGTTCGTCATGAGATGTACGGCAAGATGATCCGGCGCAAGACAAAGTTCAAGGCCCACGACGAGGAGAATCGTTGCGGGATTGGTGACAAGGTTGTCATCGTGGAGACGCGGCCCCTCAGCAAGGAGAAACACTGGCGTGTAACGGAAGTGCTGGAGAAAGCAGCCGTCTGATCGGGTGGGCGCGCTGCAGGCAGGAGTGAAGGTTGGTTCGTTACAACCCGTCCTTTTCAACGGTTAACGGTACGCTGTAGGCCTTCGCTGCCAGGTCAAACGGCACCGGGATGGAGACAGGTAAGGTAGACAAACGTGATCGGATTAAGGACCATCATGGAGGTGGCCGACAATTCCGGCGCCAAGCGGATCTCTCTGATCAAGGTGCTGGGGGGATCGGCGAAGAGGTACGCTCGCCTGGGCGACATCATCGTCGCGAACGTCAAGGAAGCGGTCCCGGAGGGCTCGGTGAAGAAAGGTGATGTGGTGAGGGCTGTGGTGGTCCGGACCTCAAAGGAACTTCGGCGCCCTGATGGATCCTACATCAAATTCGATCGAAACGCCGCTGTGCTCCTGAACGAGCAGAATAACCCGGTTGGCACACGGATCTTTGGGCCGGTAGCGCGAGAGCTCCGTGACGCCCAGTTCATGAAGATTATTTCCCTGGCGCCAGAGGTGGTCTAACACGAGGAGAATCGGTCTGAGCTCCCAGATCGTGGATCGTAGTTCGGCTGCGTTCTCTCGCCTGGGATTGCCCACTCTCTGAGGATAATTATGGCGGTGGAATACGGGCGTGCGGTCAAGAAGAATGATCTGGTAATGGTGATCGCCGGGAAGGACAAGGGGAAGCGCGGTAAGGTTTTGAAGGTGATCCCCAAGATAGACCGAGCCCTGGTCGAAAAGCTCAACCTCATCAAGCGCCATACGAAGCCCGGGGCGGCCTCGAAACAGGGTGGCATCCTCGAGCGTGAGAACCCGATTCACATCTCGAACCTTATGCTGGTGTGCAACAAGTGCGACCGCCCTGTCCGAGTCGGCACCAGCCACCTGAGTGATGGCAGGAAGGTACGAGTGTGTAGGAAGTGCGGCGAGGTGGTTGACTAGGGGGGACGAATGGCGGAACCGGTGAAACCAAAGAAGGGAGCAAAGAAAGCCGCCAAGGAGGTTGAGGCGCAGCCGCACGTTGTGCCCCGGCTCCGCGAGCGCTTTCGCCGGGAGATCACCCCTGCCCTGATGAAGCAGTTCGGGTATAAGAATGTTTGGCAGGTACCTCGCCCCCTGAAGGTGGTCATCAACATGGGGTTGGGAGAAGCTGTGGCGAACGTGAAGGTGATCGATGCGGCCGTAGAGGAGCTCTCGGCCGTGACGGGACAGCGGCCTGTTGTCACCCGCGCCAAGGGGTCTGAAGCGGGTTTCAAGCTGAGGACCGGGATGCCTATCGGCTGCAAGGTCACCATGCGGGGGGATCGGATGTACGAGTTCTTGGACCGGTTCCTCAATATGACGCTTCCCCGCATCAGGGATTTCAGAGGGGTTCCGGCCAAGTCCTTCGACGGCCGAGGCAACTATAATCTCGGCGTCAGGGAGCAGCTCATCTTCCCGGAGATCAAGTATGACAAGGTGGACGCGGTCCGAGGGATGGACATTGCCGTTGAGACCTCGGCCAGGACGGATGAGGAAGCCCGGGCGCTCTTAACCCATCTCGGATTTCCGTTCCAGAGGACCTAGCGCCATGATCCTAGAGTGTGAAAGCAGATGTCGTTCACCGCGAGCATCTCGAAAAGTGAGCATTCCCGATGGAGGGAGAGGGAAGGGCCGCCTTCTCAGCAGCCATGGCAAAGCTATCGCTAATCCTTAAGAGCCAGCGTCAGCCGAAATTCAAGGTGCGCGCGTATCGCCGGTGCCGGCTGTGTGGACGATCGCGCGGCTATATGCGAAAGTTCGGGATGTGTCGGATCTGCTTTAGGGACCTGGCCCTCCGGGGAGAGGTCCCTGGTGTGGTCAAGGCGAGTTGGTAGGAGCGCCGCGCGTTCGGGGGTCGACGTCCCGAACGTCCTCGAGCCTCGAGTCCCGAACACGAACCGTAGAGCATGGAGCCACCCAGCCATGATGACCGATCCTATCGCGGACATGCTGACCAGGATCAGGAATGCCAACCAGGCAGTCCACGACAAGGTCGACATCCCGACGTCCAGGTTGAAAGTGGAGGTTGCGAAGATCCTTCGGGCGGAGGGGTTTATCAAAAACTTCAAAGTCCTCGAATCTGACACGCAGGGGATCCTCCGCATCTACCTAAGGTATGGTCAGGGGAATCAGCGAATCATCAGCGGCCTTCGCCGAGTGAGCCGACCCGGACTTCGCGTGTACGCCAACTCGCGGCGCTTGCCACGGGTGATGAGCGGCCTGGGCGTCGCGATCCTCTCCACCTCGCAGGGACTCATGACGGAGCGTGCTGCGAAGGAGCGCGGGGTGGGCGGCGAGGTGCTCTGCCACGTCTGGTGAAGACGGTGCGGGGCGCGATGTTCGGGAGGACGAATCATGCCCCATGGAATGAGGTTGTAAACCCCGAGGGGGTAAATTGACGATGTCTCGCATCGGAAGGAAGCCGATTCCCATTCCGGACCGGGTGAAGGTGGAGCTGGCCGGAGGGTACGTCTCGGTGGAGGGACCGAAGGGAAAGCTGTCGCTTCGCCTGCATCACTCGATGGTCGTGAAGGCGGAAGACAACGTGCTGCATTGCGTGCGCCCCTCGGACAACAAGCTTCATCGTTCTCTTCACGGGCTTACCCGGACGCTGGTCTCTAATATGTTGGAGGGGGTGACCAAGGGGTTCGAAAAGAAGCTGGAGATGATCGGGGTCGGTTATCGGGCCTCGGTCCAGGGAGGTCACCTGACACTGATGTTAGGCTACTCTCACCCTATCGTCTTTCCGATTCCGGAGGGAATCAAGATCGGGGTGGAGAATCAAAATCTGCTGACGGTTTCCGGGCCCGATAAACAACAGGTCGGGGAGGTGTCAGCCAAGCTCCGGAGTCTCAGGCCACCCGAGCCGTATAAGGGCAAAGGGGTCAAGTACGCCAACGAGCGGATTCGCCGTAAGGCTGGGAAGGCCGGCGCGTAGGCCGCATCGCGCCTCGGAGGTTTTGGGTTGGCTGGCTACGGGGGAAAAGGAGCGAGCAGAGAACGACGGCACCGTCGGATAAGGAAACGTGTCGTCGGGAGCGCGGAACGCCCGCGCCTGTGTGTGTTCAAGAGCGCCTGCCATATTTATGCCCAGATCATCGACGACGGGCTCGGCAAGACGCTGGCGGCGGCGTCTACCCTTTCCACTGAGGTCAAGGAAAAGGCCAAGACGATTAACAAGACCGCTGCTGCCAGATTGGTCGGGGAGACATTGGCGACCAGAGCCTTAGCGGCGAGGGTTGACCGAGTGATTTTTGACCGAGGCGGATACAAGTTTCACGGGCGCGTCAAGGCGCTGGCCACCGGCGCTCGGGAGAAAGGGCTGAAGTTCTAATGTCGAGTGTGACTCGCCTGCCGGAACCGATCTCTTCAATTGCGCAGTCCTACCCGGGGGAGGTCTCCATGACCATCTCGTTGCTCAATCAGCCGGCAGAGAAGGAGAAGTGTTGAAGCGAATCAGCTCTGACTCCTTGAACCTCGTCGAGCGCGTCGTTCAGATTAACCGAGTTGCGAAGGTTGTCAAAGGAGGGCGGCGGTTTCACTTCAGCGCCCTTGTCGTTGTGGGGGACCAGAAGGGGCGTGTGGGAATCGGCTTGGGGAAGGCCCACGAGGTGCCGGAGGCGATTCGCAAGGGGGTTGAAAGCGCCAAGAAGCAGATGATCCAGATACCGCTGATGCGAACCACCATCCCCCATGAGGTCCTGGGCAGGTACGGCTCGGGAAGGGTGATGCTCAAGCCGGCTTCTCAAGGGACCGGCGTCGTGGCCGGGGGGGCCGCCCGCGCTGTGTTGGAAGCAGCGGGCGTAAAGGACGTGCTGTCAAAATCCCTCGGATCGGACAACCCGCACAATGTTGTAAAGGCCACACTGCAGGGCCTGAGGTCGCTTCGGGCACCGGAGGAAGTGGCGCGCGCACGCGGGGTGATTTTCGAGGCTATTGTAGCCCACGGGGCGTAGGATGGGCAAGGGTCTCCGTATTATCCTGCGCAAGAGTATGATTGGGCGGCGGGCCCACCAACGCCAAGTGCTGGCCGGATTGGGGTTGCGCCGTATCGATCAGTCCGTGGTGCGCGCCGACACTCCGGCCATTCGAGGGATGATTGCAAAGGTCTCCCACCTAGTGGAGGTGCACCCGATCGATGGGGGCGGCGAAGCATGAGGCTGCATGAGCTGAAGGCGCCAGTAGGCGCACGCCGGGACCGGAAGCGTGTCGGCCGAGGTACCGGATCGGGGCACGGAAAGACGTCCGGCAAAGGGGAGAAGGGCCAAAAGGCTCGCTCGGGCGCCCATATCCACCCTTGGTTCGAGGGCGGGCAGATGCCCCTGCATCGCCGAGTCCCAAAGCGGGGATTCACAAACCGGTTCAGGCAGGTCTACGCCATCGTGAACCTGAAGGACCTGGAGCGGCTCGACACAGGTACCAAGGTTACCCCAGGCCTGCTGCGGGAGATGGGGCTGGTCAGAGACCTTCGAGCTGGGTTGAAGGTCCTCGCCGAAGGGGTCCTGACGAAGCCACTCAGCATCTCTGCACATAGGTTCTCCAAGCACGCCACCGAGAAGATCCTCGCTGCGGGAGGGAAGATCGAGGTCATCGGCGCATGATCGAAGGTTTTGGTAATATCTTCAGGGTTCCGGAGCTCAAGAAGCGGATCGTGTATACCGCCATCGCGCTCATTGTCTACCGGATCGGATCCCATATCCCCACGCCCGGCATCGATGCCCACGCCCTCAGCTCATTCTTCAATCAAGCCGGCGGGACGCTTCTCGGCTTTTTCGATCTCTTTACCGGTGGCTCCCTGCGCCGTCTTAGCGTGCTTGCCCTTGGTATCATGCCCTACATCAGCGCTTCTATCATCCTGCAACTCCTCGCGGTCGTCTCCCCAGCCCTCGAGAAGCTCAGCAAGGAGGGTGAACAAGGTCGGAAAAAAATCAGTCAGTACACCAGGTATGGAACCGTCTTGCTTTCGGCCATCCAGGCCATGGGGATCGCCATTGGGTTGGAGAGCATGCGCAGCCCGATGGGCGAGGTGGTGGTGCCGGCCCCCGGCTGGGGGTTTCGCCTCATGACCACCGTGACGTTGACCACGGGGGCGATTTTTCTGATGTGGTTGGGCGAGCAGATCACCGAGCGGGGGGTCGGAAATGGGATCTCGCTTCTGATCTTTGCCGGGATCATCGTCCTCGTGCCTGAGGCGATGGTGAATACGTGGCGACTGCTGTCCACGGGAGAGATGAAGGCCCTGACGTTCCTGGCTATCCTGGTCCTGATGGTGCTGGTCATCGCGGGGGTCATTGTCATGACCTTGGGCCAACGGCCGATACCAGTCCAGTATGCAAAGCGGGTCGTGGGTCGTCGGATCTATGGGGGGCAGAGCACCCATATCCCGCTACGCGTCAACACGGCCGGCGTGATGCCCGTCATCTTCGCCGCTTCCATCATTGTGTTCCCGGCCACCATTGCCCAGTTTTTCAAGCATCCCTGGATGCAGGCTGTTTCGCAGGCCCTCACCCCGGCCACGCCGATCTACACGTTACTGTACGCTGTGGCGATCATCTTCTTTACCTTCTTCTACACCGCGATCGTATTTAACCCGGCCGACGTGGCTGACAACATGAAAAAGTACGGCGGCTTCATTCCGGGCATTCGACCGGGAGCGAGGACGGCGGAATTCATCGAGAAGGTGTTGGATCGTATCACGGTGGTCGGGGCGATCTACCTGGCGCTGATCTCGATCCTTCCGGAGTATCTGATCGCCACGATGAACGTCCCGTTCTTCTTCGGGGGGACCTCCCTGCTGATCGTCGTGGGCGTGGCGCTTGATACGGTCCAGCAGGTCGAGTCCCACCTGCTTATGCGCCACTATGAGGGATTCCTGAAGAAGAGCCGGATCAAGGGGAGGCTGGGGTAGCGGTTCATGCGGCTTATTCTCCTGGGCCCGCCGGGCGCTGGCAAGGGGACGCAGGCCAAACTGCTCACGGGAAGGCTCGGCATCCCCCAGGTTTCCACGGGCGACATCTTGCGCCAAGCGGTCGCCCATGGCACCGAGCTCGGGCGGGAAGCTAAGTCGTTCATGGACAGGGGAGCTCTTGTTCCGGACGAGGTGGTGATCGGCATCATCGAGGAGCGACTGCGCAAGCCCGATTGCGCCCCGGGGTACATTCTTGATGGATTCCCTAGGACCCTCCCGCAGGCCGAGGCTCTCGCGCGCGCCCTGACATCCCTCCACGCCTCGATGGATAGGGTGCTTAGCGTGGAGGTGCCTGAGGAAGATCTGGTCAAGCGGCTCACCGGCCGGCGAGTCTGTCGGGGATGCGGAAATATGTACCATGTTGACACGAGTCCGCCGCGGAAGGCGGGGCGCTGCGACACCTGTGGCGACTCACTCTACCAGCGGGACGATGATAAGGAGGAGACGATCCGTCATCGCCTGCGGGTATACAAGGAACAGACACAGCCCCTGGTCGCCTATTACGAGAGATTGGGGCTACTGGAGCGGATCGACGGTCGGGGAACTGTCGAAGAGATCTCCCAACGCGTTCATCGGGCCTTGGGATAAAGGTGAGCCATACCTGTGGTCATTTTGAAGTCCTCCTGGGAGATCGACCTGATTCGCAAGAGCGGCCGGATCGTGGCCGAAGCCCTTGCCAGGCTGACCAAGCTGGTGGAGCCGGGGATCACCACGCTGGACCTGGACCGCCTTGCCGAGGAGTATATCCTGAAGCGAGGCGCGAAACCGGCCTTCAAGGGATATCGCGGGTATCCGTACTCTCTCTGCGCGTCCGTGAATGAGCAGGTGGTGCACGCGCTCCCGTCCGAACGAACGCTCAAGGAAGGCGACATCGTGAGCCTCGACCTTGGATCTATTGTCGACGGGTACTACGGGGATGCTGCGGTCACGGTACCCGTGGGTCAGGTGTCCGATGAGGCCAACCGGTTGATCGACGTCACCCAGGAGTCGTTGCGGCGGGCCATCGACGCTGTCCACCCGGGGGGTCGCCTGTCCGATATCTCCCATGCGGTGCAGGCTGCGGTTGAGGCCGAGGGGTTTTCGGTGGTGCGCCTTTTTGTCGGCCACGGGATCGGCCGCTCACTTCACGAGGAACCACAGATCCCGAACTTCGGCCCGCCGGGCCATGGCCCTGTCCTCAAGACGGGGATGGTCCTGGCGATAGAGCCGATGGTCAATGCGGGCAGCCCGGACGTGATGATCCTCGAAGATCGTTGGACGGCGGTGACCTGCGACGGGTCCCTGTCTGCCCATTTCGAGCACACCGTGGCCCTCACCGAGAACGGGACGGAGGTCCTCACCTCTCTAGACGGGCGCGGCTGAACAGGGGACACGAAGGACCGATGCCGAAGGAAGAGGCGATAGAGGTTGAGGGGACCGTGATCGAGCCCTTACCCAACGCTATGTTCCGGGTCGAGTTAGAGAAGGGCCACAAGGTTCTGGCGCACATCTCAGGCAAGATGCGCATGCATTTTATTCGCATATTACCGGGAGACAAGGTCATCGTGGAGCTGTCTCCATACGACCTGACGCGAGGGCGGATTATCTACCGGTACAAATAGGGCCTGGGGTGTTCGCTGATCCCTCGACCCAGGGAGTGGCCATGAAGGTCCGGGCGTCAGTCAAGCCGATCTGTGAGAAGTGCAAGATCATTCGACGAAAAGGGGTGGTCCGCATCGTCTGCGAAAATCCCCGTCATAAGCAGCGACAAGGATAGGATGGGGTTCACTGTTCACGGTTCACGGTTAACAAGAGCAGTGACGAGGATGATTTGGTCTGTCAACCGTGAACTGTCAACCGTAAACTGCTGACGAGGAAACTATGGCACGCATCGCCGGAACGGATCTTCCAAGAGAGAAGCGTCTGGAGGTGGCTCTGACATACATTTATGGCCTCGGCAGCTCGTCCTCGCGCAAGATCCTCAGGGACTCTGGGGTGCGCCCGGATGTCCGAGTCAAGGACCTGACGGAAGAAGAGATCACGAAACTGAGGCGGACCATCGAAGGGAATTTTAAAGTGGAAGGGGACCTCAAACGCGAGGTCTCCATGAACATCAAGCGACTGATGGACATCGGGACCTATCGTGGGCTCAGGCATCGCCGTGGGCTCCCGGTTCGAGGCCAGCGGACCAGCACCAATGCCAGAACCCGCAAGGGACCTCGCCGCACGGTCGGCGCAAAGGGCAAGAAGGTTTGACCCGACGCGCGGCACTCGGTCGCTTTGTGAAAGGGAGTGTCCACCACTAACTGAATCTTGCCCTTCGTGACGAAGGGTCTCATTCCGTGCTGACGACCTGATGATGGAGGCAAGGATGGCGGAGGCGGAGGAAGCGAAACCAAAGCGACCAGGGGGGCGTGCGGCAGGCAAGAGGGAGGCGAAGAATATCGCCCATGGGCTCGCCTGCATACAGGCGACCTTCAACAATACGATCGTGACCATCACGGATGCGGCAGGTAATGTAGTGGCCTGGGCAAGCGCGGGGTCCGTAGGGTTCAAAGGCTCGCGCAAGAGCACGCCGTTTGCTGCGCAGATGGCGGCCGACAACGCTGCCCAGAAGGCGATGGGGTACGGCATGAAAGAGGTCAAGGTGTATGTCAAAGGGCCGGGCGCCGGACGTGAGGCCGCTATTCGGGCCCTCCAGGCTGCAGGGCTGGAGATCGTGGTGATTAAGGATGTAACGCCGATTCCCCACAACGGCTGTCGTCCGCCCAAGCGGAGGCGGGTATGAGGCAGGCGCTCTCACCGTGGGTCTCGTTCTTCATCGGTGGGCGGGGCGCTGGCAGTGCCGTGCGGTCCAGTGAGCGTCGGATGAATGGTGACGCGGCCAGCCGAGGAGGGGCTCGTGGCTAGGTATCGGGATGCCGTCTGCAAGCTGTGCCGGCGAGAGGGGATCAAACTGTTTCTGAAAGGCGATCGGTGTTTTTCTACGAAATGCGCCATTGAGAAACGCAACTACATCCCCGGCGATCACGGTAAGCGACGGACCAAGCTCTCGGATTACTGCATCCAGCTTCGCGAGAAGCAGAAGATGCGCCGAATCTATGGGGTGCTGGAGACGCAATTCCGGAAATACTTTCGTTTGGCCGAGCGTCAGAAGGGGATCACAGGCGAAAACCTGATCCGGATCCTGGAGCAGCGGCTGGACAGCGTCGTCCAGCGCCTCGGCTTCGCCGCTTCCCGCGCCCAGGCGAGAATGTTGATCAGTCACGGCCACTTCCTCGTGGGCGGACGCAAGGTGGACATTGCATCCTATATGGTGCGTCCGGGCCAGACGATCGAGGTGCGGCCGAGGAGTCGTGAGATGATCGCAATCAAGGCAGCTCTCGAGGGGGCTAAGAAGCGGACGCTGCCGAGCTGGCTAGAGCTGGATGTGACCAACATGAAAGGAACTGTTCGATCGACCCCGACGCGGGAGGAGGTAGCCATCCCCCTGGAGGATCAGTTGATCGTGGCACTCTACTCTAAGTGATGGCGAGTGTGGGAGGGTTTGATGATCCAGAAGTTTAAGGGCCTCCAGAAGCCGAAGCGGCTAGAATGCGAGCTGGAAACTCTGACCAGCACGTACGGGAAGTTTTACGCGGAGCCCTTCGAACGTGGTTTCGGATTGACCGTTGGCAATGCGCTGCGGCGCATCCTCCTCTCGTCAATCGAGGGAGCCGCGGTGACCACGGTCAGGATCACCGGAGCGCTTCATGAGTTCTCCACCATCCCCGGGGTGAAGGATGATGTAACGGATATCATCCTCAACATCAAGGGGTTGCGAGTCAAGCTGCACGTGGACCATCCGAAGACCCTCTACCTGAAGGCGTCTTCAGAGGGGGAGGTTCGTGCCTCTCACATCAATCCGGATCCCGATGTGGAGATCCTGAACCCCGAACTGTACATTGCCGCCCTGGACAAGGATGGCAAGCTCGAGGTGGAGATGGAGGTTCGCCACGGGCGGGGGTACGTCCAGGCAGAGCGGAATAAGAAAGAAGGGCAGCCCGTTGACATGATCGCCGTGGCGTCCATCTTTTCTCCAATCCGGAAGGTCAACTTCCTGGTCGAGGACACGCGGGTCGGCCAGGTCACCGATTACAACAAGCTCATCTTGGAGGTTTGGACCGATGGGAGCGTCCTGCCTCAAGACGCTGTGGCGTATGCAGCTAAGATCTTGAAAGACCATCTGAGTATCTTTATCAACTTCGAGGAGGAACCGGAGGGAGAGGGGGCAGCCGTTGATGAGGAGAAGGAGCGGCTGTTGGAGCACCTCAATCGAAGCGTCGACGAACTTGAGCTCTCGGTCCGGTCGGCCAACTGCTTGAAAAATTCGAGCATTCGGTACATCTACGAGCTTGTCCAGAAGACTGAGGCTGAGATGTTAAAGACGAAGAACTTCGGTCGGAAATCCCTGAATGAGATCAAAGAGATCCTGGCCGGGATGGGGCTAGCCTTAGGGATGAAGCTTGATGGGTTTCCCGTGGGCGAGCCCTCCGGGAAGCGAAGCGAAAAGGCCTCGAAGACCTAAGCAAAGGCCGGGGGGGAGCGCGGGGTATGCGCCATAGAAAGGCGGGGAGAAAACTGGGGCGGACGACGGCTCACCGAGAGATGCTCCTCCGTAACCTGCTGACGTCGCTCTTCCATTATGAGAAGATCGTCACAACGGAAACCAAGGCCAAGGAGCTACGCAAGCTGGCGGAAAAGGTCATTACGCTGGCCAAGCGTGAGGATCTCCATGCGAGGCGGCAAGCGGCGGAGGTCGTCGCGGATGAGAAGGTGTTAAAAAAGCTGTTCGAATCGATAGGGGGCCGCTACAGGGACCGTAACGGCGGGTATACGAGGATTACAAGGCTGGATTACCGAATGGGGGACGGCGCCCCGCTTGCGGCCATTGAACTGGTGGGCTCCGGCGCCGCTCCGGAACCTTCAGCGAAGCCGGCCCGACGGCGTGGCCGGCGGGAACACAAGGAAGAAGGTCCGAGGCAAGGGGCTGTCGAACCGCTGGCGGCTCAGGCGGGGGATGCCGAGAAATGAGTCCACCCTTCAAGAATACTGATATTCTTCGGTGAGTGGATGCCCTTCCCGATCCGTTCCGGAAGGGCATCTGTCTTTCTAGGGGATGGGTTTTTCCCTTTACAATGATGCGACCGGTATGTTAGGAAAGGGGCCTTAATACGCTTCGGCTGGTCCGTCTGATGAGGCGTAGGAAAGGTGGGCAGGATGGAGACCGCCAAGATCCGGAACATCGGGATTGTGGCTCACGGAGGCGCGGGAAAGACCACGCTGGCTGAAGCCATCCTATTCGATGCCGGCGCCACCTCACGTCTTGGGAAGGTCGAGGACGGGACGACCGTCACCGACTTCGATGAGGACGAGATCAAACGGAGGATGAGCATTAGTTCCGCCCTCGCCTTCTGTGAGTGGAAAGGACACAAGCTCAACCTGGTCGATACCCCAGGAGCTTCCATCTACCTCACTGACACCCGGAACTGTCTGCGAGTCCTGGACTCGGCCCTCGTGGTGGTCAGTAGTGTGTCTGGTGTGAAGGTGCAGACGGAGAAGGTGTGGTCGTTCGCCGAGTCGGGCAACAAGACTCGTGTGATCTTCATCAACAAGATGGATCAAGAGCAGGCCGACTTCTTCCGGGTTCTTGAAGACGTGCGCAAGAATCTCTGCTCAATCGCGACGCCGGTCCAACTCCCGATCGGAGCCGAGGCATCCTTCAAGGGCGTCGTTGATCTCATCAGAATGAGGGCCCTGACCTACCAGGGTGGGGGTACGGGAAAGTTTTCCGAGGGAGAGATTCCCTCGGACCTGAAGCCGAAAGCCGAGGAACTGCGAGCTGCGCTGATGGAGGCCGTTGCAGAAAGCGACGACAAGCTGCTGGAGCGGTACCTGGAAGCGGGGACCCTCTCCGCCGATGAGCTGAAAGCCGGGTTGAAGCGGGGGCTCCTTGGGGGCAGGGTCGTCCCTGTCCTCTGCGGTTCGGCCCTGAAGAATATCGGCATACAGCCCCTGTTGGATCTCCTGACCGACGTCTGTCCATCTCCGGCAGATCGGCCCGCCGTTGAGGGACTCGATCCGAAGAACGGGGAACGGCTTACCCGAGAAAGCAGCGAGGGTGCCCCCTTTTCAGCGTTGGTGTTTAAGACGATCACGGATCCTTACGCCGGCAAGATCACACTGTTCCGGGTTTACTCCGGACTGCTCTCATCCGACTCGACCGTGTACAACGTCAGCAAAGGGAGCAAGGAGCGTATCGGCCAGGTGGTTCTGCTGCGGGGCAAGAATCAGGTTCAGGTACCGGCCCTCGGGCCTGGAGATCTTGGAGCCGTCGTGAAGCTGAAGGAGACAGGGACAGGCGATACCCTGTGCGACGAACGGAACCCGATCCGCCTGCAACCCATGGAGATCCCAAGCCCCATCATCGAGTATGCCATCATGCCCAAGACAAAGGGGGACGAGGAGAAGATGAGCGTTGGGCTCCAGCGCCTCCGCGAGGAGGACCCGTCCCTTCAGGTTCGACGCGATCTGCAGACAAAGGAGATTATCCTTGCCGGGATGGGGAAGGCCCATTTAGAGATCGCGATCGAGCGCCTCAAGCGGAAATTCGGGCTCGAGGTCCAGATGAAGACGCCGCGCGTCCCGTACAAGGAGACGATCCACGGGCGGGTCGAGGTCCAGGGGAGGCATAAGAAGCAGACGGGGGGCCGAGGGCAGTTCGGGGACTGCTGGATCAAGCTCGAGCCGCTTCCGAGGGGTGGGGGATATGAATTCGTGAATCAGATCGTCGGTGGCGCGATCCCCAGGCAGTACATCCCGGCTGTGGAGAAAGGGATCGTGGAGGCGATGGAGGAAGGTGTGCTGGCCGGGTATCCTGTGGTGGATGTCAGAGTCACTGTGTACGACGGGTCGTACCACACCGTGGACTCCTCGGAAATGGCCTTCAAGATCGCCGGGTCACTCGCCTTCAAGAAGGGCGTCCTGCAAGCGAATCCAGGCCTCTTGGAACCGATCATGACGGCGGAGGTGGCTGTCCCGGATGAGTCGATGGGCGACGTGATTGGGGACCTGAACAGCAAGCGCGGACGCGTGTTGGGGGTCGAGACGAAGGGGAAGGGACAGGTCATCAAGACTCAGGTCCCCCTGGCGGAGATGCTGGAGTACGCCACCCAACTCAAGGCCATCACCAGCGATCGAGGGGACTACACGATGGAGTTCTCTCACTATGATGAGCTTCCGCCGCATCTGAAAGAGCGAGTGATCGCCGAGTCGAAGCGAGAGAAGGAGGTGTAAGCAACCCCCCATCCGCTCCTCCCCAATTTCCCTTGCATGGATACGGGGCGATGTGATAGACTTCCATGAGGAGTGGGCGTTGAGTGCCCACTCTTTGTTTTATGAGGGGTTATGGTCCATGAGTGCGGCGATTGTCGAGCGAGTGAAGGAGATTGCACTCCCCCTCCTTCAGGAGTTGGGGTTCGAACTGGTGGAGGTCGAGTTTCGTCGGGAGGCAAGTGGGTGGATCCTTCGCCTCTATCTCGACAAGAGTGGCGGCTTGACTCTGGGTGATTGTCAGCGAGCGAGCGAAGAGCTGAGCGATCTCCTCGACGTGGAGGATCTTGTCGATCACCCCTATTCGCTTGAGATCTCTTCTCCGGGCCTGAACCGGCCCTTGAGCCAGGAGGCCGACTTCCTCCGTTTCGCGGGCCAACGCGCGAGGCTGACCACCTCGCAGGCCATCGCGGGCCAACGGAGATTCCTAGGGACCCTGAAGGGTTTCGAGGCAGGGCGGATCATGTTGGAGCAAGAGGATGGCACGGTCGTCTTCATCCCTCATGTGCTGATCTCAAAGGCTCGGCTAGCTCCGGTGTTGTGAGGCGTGGGGTAAAGGGTTTAAGGTAAAGGGTGGAGACTTGGCGGACGAGGGCTGCTGATCTTTTACGCTAACCCCTATACCCCATACCCCAGACCCCGGTGTGAGGACGATGGGCATCGATTTGCGACAGGTCATCGAACAGGTCGGGCGCGAAAAAGGGATCGATCGAAAGATCCTGATCGATGCCGTCGGCGCAGCGATTCTTTCTGCATCCCGAAAGACGCTGGGACCCATCCTGGAACTTCGTGTGGAGTTCGACCAGGAGTCCGGTGGTTTCAAGTTATATGCAGTGCGAAAGGTTGTCGAAAAGGTCCTGAACCCCAAGGTTGAGATCTCGGTCGAGGACGCTCAGCGAGTCAACCCTGAGGTCAAGGCCGGCGATGAGGTCAGATCAGAGGTAGAGGCAGGGGGGTTCGGTCGAATTGCGGCACAAACCGCCAAACAGGTCATCATTCAGCGGGTCAGGGAAGCGGAACGGGAGAGCGTCTTTCAGAGCTTCAAGGCACGGGAGGGTGAGCTGGTCAATGGTGTCGTTCAGCGGGTTATCAAGGGGAACGTGATTGTGAATCTCGGGAAGGCCGAGGCGATCCTGCCCCCACGGGAGCAACTTCCACGTGAAGACCACCGGATCGGTGATCGGGTTCGAGCCTACGTTCTGGACGTGAAGAAGACGCCGAAGGGCCCCCAGATCGTCCTTTCGCGGACCCACCCCGGTCTATTGGCGAAGCTCTTTGAGATCGAAGTCCCGGAGATCTATGAAGGGATTGTCGAGATCAAAGCGGCCGCCAGAGATGCCGGCGAGCGGGCCAAGGTCGCTGTAGCCTCTCGGGATGGGAACGTGGATCCAGTGGGTGCCTGCGTCGGGTACCGGGGCAGCCGGGTCCAGGCAATTGTGCGGGAGCTGATGGGTGAAAAGATCGATGTGATCAGCTGGAAGGATGATCCGGCCGCCTTCGTCCGGAGCGCGCTTGCTCCGGCGGAGGTCGTGAGCGTCGAGAGCAATCCGGCGACGCACACCCTGAAGGTGATGGTCGCCGACGACCAGCTCTCCCTGGCTATCGGAAAGCGGGGTCAGAACGCCCGTCTGGCAGCCAAGCTTGTGGGATGGAAGGTGGACATTAAGAGCCGGGGCGAGGTTCAGAAGGAGACGGAGGAACGGGCGAGGGCGGACGTGGAGGCCAAGGCGACCGAGGTCATCAGTCCTGCTGCTCAGGTGGATCGGCTCGCTGAGTTGCCGGGAGTGGGCGAAAAGCTGGCCAGCCGGTTGATCGATGCCGGTCTGGACAGTTATCAGAAGCTGGCCGAGGCGTCAGAGGAGGTCCTGGTCGGGGTGGAAGGGATCGGTCCCAAGACAGCCCAAAAGTTGATCGAGGCTGCAACGGCTGCTATGGCTATGGTAGGAAGGGGGTAGGTGGTCTCTGCGTCTCTTCGCTTATGTATCGGGTGCCGCACGGTCCGGCCTAAGGCCGAGCTGGTCCGCGTTCATGCCGCACCGGGGGGTGTAGCCGCGGTCGATCTTGGCGGTGGATCTGGTCGTGGCGCGTATGTCTGTTCGCGGCGATCGTGCCTGGAGCAGGCGGTGAGGCGGGACGAATTTTCCCGTCGCCTGAAGGTGGACTTCGCTCCAATTGGGGTGACGGCCCTTCAAGAGTTGATCCAGAAACGGGTCTACCGGAAGGTGGTCTCGCTCCTCGGGCTTGCCCGACGGGCCAGGAAGGTGGTGTCGGGATCAGAGGCTGTGGAATCGGCTGTGAAGAGGCGGAGCGCGCGATTGATCCTGACCGCAGCAGACGCATCAGCGAGATCGGTCGCAACGATCCGCGCCTTAGCGGCCAGGGCAGGCGTCGCTTGCCATACCTGCCTGGCTATGGACGAGTTGGGGGCCGCTGTCGGGGGGGGGTCTCGATCGTCTGTCGCCGTGACAGATCCTCACATTGCAGGGGCGGTGTTGTCGGTTCTGGCGATAGTCCAAGCGGAGACAGAAGCGGGAGGAGACACCCAGCTTGAGGCCATCGACCCATCGGGCCGGGCCGACTCTCGGACGGTTTGGAGGTGATCCTGCGTGGGAATGATTCGGATCTATGAGCTGGCCAAGGCGCTCGATATGCCGAGCAAGGACCTCGTGGACCAGCTCAAGAAGGCGGGCTTGAAAGTCATTAGCCACAGCAGCAACGTGGATGAGGACCGTGCCCGATCGGCCTTGGCCGCTCAAGCAGCTAAGAGGAAAAGCCGTTCCAAGCCGAAGGCTATTGAGTCCGGTCCTCGGGTTCAAGTCTCCCCTGCCAAGCCCGGGTCGTCGAAACTGCGCCCCAGAGTCACGACTGCCGAAGCCCCCGTCTCGACCACACCCAGGGTCTCGGGGATCAAGCCCGTTGGAACGGAGCCTGCCGCGACAAAGCCTCGATTGAGATCCGGACCGACGACAGCCAAAGAGCCGGGAGCGAGATTAAGCCAGGCCGGCCCAAGGACGCCACCGAAGCCAGAGGTAGCCCCTTCCCCAAAGGCATCAGGGGTGACGGCGGTTCTCGACCAGGCTCCTCCCCCGGCGATGGACAAGCCGACTGCACAGCAGGCCCCCACCCGGCCTGCGAGAAAGCCGGAGGTTCCGGTCGCTCGGGTTCCTCCGTCGCCCATCCCCGTGCGAGAGGAGGCAGTGGCTGTCGCCGCCCCGCCGCCCCCGCAGCCCCCTCTTCATCTGGAACCTAGTGAGCCAGAGGCGCCTCCCGCGCCGCGCCCCACGGTCAAGATTTCGGAGACGGTCACCGTCAAGGAGCTGGCGGAAAAGCTTCAAACGAGCCCAAGTGACATCATCAAGAAGCTGATTAAGATCGGGATCATGACCACGATCAACCAGCCTCTTGATGTGGAGCTGGTGAAGTCAGCGGCCGACACATTAGGGTTCGTGGTTGAGATTGCCTCCCTGGAAGAAACTATAGCAGAGGCCAAGGAGGTTGAGGATCCTTCGCTGCTTCGGCCCAGGCCACCCGTGGTCACTATCATGGGTCATGTCGATCACGGCAAGACCTCCCTGCTGGACGCGATCCGTCAGACCAATGTGATGGCGTCGGAGGCGGGAGGGATCACCCAGCATATTGGCGCCTATCAAGTCGATCTGCCCAATGGCAAGGTCACGTTCCTGGACACGCCTGGCCACGAGGCGTTCACCGCCATGCGCGCCCGCGGGGCACACGTGACCGACATCGTGGTCTTGGTGGTGGCGGCGGACGATGGGGTGATGCCCCAGACCCTAGAGGCCGTCAATCACGCCAAGGACGCGAAGGTTCCGATCCTGGTCTCGATCAACAAGATCGATAAGCCCGGCGCCGATCCGAACCGAGTGAAGCAGCAGCTGGCGGAGCATGGCCTGGTGCCCGAAGAGTGGGGAGGGCAAACGATCTATGTGGAGGTCTCAGCCAAGAAGAGGCTTGGGATAGAGACCCTCCTGGAGATGCTGCTCTTACTGGCGGAGATCCAAGAACTCAAGGCGAACCCTCACAGACTGGCGAGGGGCGTGATCGTGGAGGCTGAACTAGATCGCGGGCGCGGCCCGGTCGCCACATTGCTGGTGCAGCAGGGGACACTTAGGGTGGGTGATGTGATCGTTGCCGGGTTGCACTCCGGACGGGTGCGGGCGATGATCAACGACAAGGGGAAGAAGGTTCAGGAAGCCGGCCCTGCCACGCCCGTGGAGGCGCTGGGGCTCTCAGGGGTCCCCATGGCTGGCGATACGCTTGTCGTGGTGGCCGACGAGCGAAAGGGACGGCAGATCGCGCTCAGTCGGCAACAGAAGCATCGTGAGGAAATGATCGTCTCGAAGCGGCGTGTGACACTGGAGGACCTGCACCGCCGCATCCAGGAGGGGGAGGTCAAGGAGCTCCGGATAATCATCAAGGGTGACGTTCAGGGTTCTGTCGGGCCATTACGAGAATCCCTGGAACGAATCAGCACCGAGGCGGTCAGGTTGAAGGTGATCCACTGTTCTGTGGGCGCCATTACCGAAACTGACGTGATGTTGGCGTCAGCCTCGAACGCCGTTATCGTGGGATTTAGCGTGCGTCCTGAGCCGAAGGCCCAGAAGCTGGCTGAACAGGAGAAGGTCGAGGTCCGCCTCTACACCGTGATCTATGACGCCATCAACGAGATCCGGGGGGCCATGGAAGGACTCTTGGCACCGAAGTATGTCGAGCGGCCGGTGGGGCGCGTGGAGGTTCGTCAACTCTTTCAAGTGCCCAAGGTGGGCGTTATCGCCGGCTCTTTCGTTCTGGAGGGCAAGGTCACCCGAGACAGCGCTGTCCGCGTCGTTCGGGATGGGAAGGTGGTTCACGAGGGCAGGATCGGGTCTCTTCGCCGCTTCAAGGAGGACGTCCGAGAGGTACAGGGCGGTTTCGAGTGCGGTGTCGGCCTGACCAACTTCAACGACGTCAAGCTTGGCGATATCTTAGAAGTCTATGAACTTGAAGCCGTCGCCCAAAAACTCTAACGACGTGCGAGGTGCGAGGTGCGAGAAGAGACGTGCGAGGTGCGACGTGCACGGTACCTCGGACTTCGCACCCCGGACTCCGCACCGTTCTAACCCATGACCGTTGGAACCTGCCGCGTCGAACTGCGTATCCCAGGCAACCACTCTCTCAAGGGCAAACGGCGAGTCGTCAAGAGCATCAAGGATCGCATCCACGGACGCTTCAACGTCTCGATCGCGGAGGTGGATCGTCTTGATGACTGGCAACGCGCCACGCTGGGGATCGCCTGCGTCAGCAACGACCCTCGGTTCGTGGATGAGATCCTGAGCAAGGTGGTCAACCTCATCGAGGGTGACGCCGACGCCCTCATTCTCGATTACGAGATCGACCTGATGACACACTGAGGCCTCGAGCGTGTCTGCCCTGAAAGATAATCGGATCACGAGCTGATGCAAGGGAAGCGAGCCGATCGTATCGGCGCCCTCATACAGGAGGAGATCAGCCGCCTGATCTTACATTCGGTCAAGGATCCACGGGTCGGTTTCGTGACGGTCACTCGCGTGAAGGTCAGCGATGACCTACGCCAGGCGAAGATCTATATCTCCCCAGCCCAGGCCGGGGCTGCGGAGGGCCGGGAAGCGCTGATGGGGCTGAAGAGCGCGGCCGGCTTCCTTCGTGGCGAGTTGGGGCGCCGGCTTTCCCTGCGATATGCGCCTACCTTGATGTTCCTCTTGGATGATTCGCTTGAGGAGGGATTGCATCTGGCCGCGCTGTTTCGGAAGCTCGAGACCGACAAGACGACGGAGCAGTGACGATGGTAAGCCGGGTGGACTTGCACCTTCACACGACGGTTTCCGATGGCGCACTCCGGCCGGAAGAGCTGGTAAGGGCTGCCTCAATCGCCGGGATACAGGTGATGGCCGTTACCGACCATGACAGCGTCGATGGCATCTGCGACGCGGAGCGTGCCGCCTCAGATCTTCCGATCCAGGTGATCCCGGGAATCGAGGTGAGCGCCAGCCTGGACGACAACGATGTCCATGTCCTCGGATATTTCCTTGATCCGGGCGATCGCGTGCTGCGCGAGGCCCTGTCGCGACTCCAGGAGGGCCGGGTGGCGCAGGCCAGATCGATGGTGGAGAGGCTGGCAGAACTCGGCTGTCCCCTCGATTGGGACCGCGTGATGGCGATTGCACAGGGCGGTTCGATCGGACGGCCCCATATCGCCAGGGCCCTCATTGAACGGGGCTACGTGGGGTCGGTGGACGAGGCATTCTCGCGCTTTCTCAGGCGGGGAGGGCCTGGCCATGTTGAGGGGCAAAAACTCCATCCTCAGGAGGCAGTCAGCCTGATTAAAGAAGCGGGCGGTGTTCCCTCCCTCGCGCATCCGATCATCGTGGGAGCGAGCGACTACAGCCTCGACCTTGACCGACTCCTCCCGGTTATGGTTGAGGCGGGCCTCGAGGGGATCGAGGCGTATTATAAAGGGTACACCCCTGAGGTCACCGCATTCCTTTTTGGCCTGGCGTCGCGATATCGCCTGGTGCCCACGGGCGGGAGCGATTTTCATGGAGGTGGGGTCGTCGCCGATGCCGAGCTGGGGGCGGTAGAGGTGCCGTGGGAAACGGTGGAACGGCTGCGTGGCCGCCAGCGGCGACCGGGCTATGCACCCGATGGGAGGCGGTAAATCCGGCGAATCCGATGGACCTGACTGGGGTCTTGAACATCAACAAGCCTGAGGGGGTGACCTCCCACGACGTGGTCGATGTGGTTCGGCGGTTCCTCAAGATCCGCCGCATTGGCCACACCGGCACCCTCGACCCAAGAGCCACCGGGGTACTCCCGCTTTGTGTGGGGCGTGCCACCCGGATCGCTCAGTTCCTCACCCAGGCCGACAAAGAGTACCTGATCAGTATGCGGCTGGGTATCACCACGGACACCTTGGACGCCGACGGCAAGGTCCAATCCCGGACCGACGACATCGCCGTGGACGTCGTCACGCTCCAGGAGGTCCTGAAGAGCTTCGTGGGGGAAATCCAGCAGATCCCGCCGCTCTTCTCGGCTAAGAAGCATCGTGGAGAGCGTCTCTATCGCCTGGCCCGGCGCGGCGAATCGGTCGAGCGGGAACCGATCAGGGTGAAGATCTACGAGCTCAATTTCCTTTCGCTTGATCTGCCATTCGTCCGGTTCCGGGTCAGTTGTTCCAAGGGGACGTACGCCCGCACGCTGTGCGATGACATCGGTCGGGCGATCGGGTGCGGCGCGCACCTCCATGCGCTCACCCGAATCCGGTCAGGCCGCTTCCTGATCGAGGACGCGCTCACACTCGAACAACTGGGGCGGATCGTTGAGGAAGGGCGCATCGGGGAGGTGATGATCCCGGTGGGAGAGGCCTTGGCTCACCTGCCTGCCGTCCGGGTCCACCCCGAGTCCACTCGAGCGGTCGCCCAGGGGGGCGGGATGGTGGCCGCAGCCCTGCTGAGCTTTCCCCCGGAGGTGAAGAAGGGGGACCTGGTTCGGGTGCTGGGGTACAGGCGCCAGCTCCTGTCCCTCGCCGAGGCGACCGTCGCCGGTCGGGAGTTCGCGGCGGCCGATTCGCGCCGGGTCGTTCTGAAACCGGTGCGGGTCCTTGCCGGACAATGATCTTTGTCGAGCGGATCGAGGATCTGAAGGGCGACTATCCCTCTGTGGTGGTGGCGCTCGGGACCTTCGATGGCGTCCATCTCGGACACCGGGAGATCCTCCGCCGGATCGTGCGGCAGGCTCGCCAGGAGCAGGGGACCGCGGCCGTCTTCACCTTTGTGCGGCATCCCCTGGAGGTGGTGAATCCTGCAAAGGCTCCGCCCCTCATTACGCCCCTGCCGATCAAGCGGGATATCGTTCAGGCTCTCGGGATCGATCTTCTGGTGGCGGTCACCTTCACCCCCTTTCTGGCTGCGACCCCGCCCCGTGACTTTGTGAAGACCTACCTCGTCGATCGACTCCGGGCACGGTGTGTGTGTGTCGGATATGACTTCGCGTTCGGGAGGGCCCGGACCGGCTCCCCCGAAACCCTCCGAGCGCTTGGGGAAGAGCACCACTTCAGTCTCGAGGTGGTCCCCCCGATGGCCCTTGACGGTCAGGTGGTCAGTTCCACCCTGATCCGCGGGTTGCTTGCCGCAGGGCAGCTGCAGGAGGCTGCTCGATATCTGGGACGGCCCTATGCCATTCGGGGAGTGGTCGAACCGGGAGCCGGGCGAGGAAAGGGGCTCGGTTACCCCACGGCCAACCTGCCAGCCACTTCCGATCTGCTGATTCCGGACGGCGTGTACGCCGGCCATGCATGGTTTCGTGATGAGCTGCGGCGGGCCCTGGTCAACGTCGGAACCGCTCCAACCTTCGGCGGAGGGGTCCGCAGGGTGGAGGCTCACTTGGTGGAGTCTGGTGAAGACCTGTACGGGGAGACGGTCACACTCTTCTTCCTCGGGCGGCTGCGAGATGAACGACGATTCGAGAGCGCGAACCTGCTCCAGCGGCAGATCGAGCACGACAGGAGGAGGGCCGATACCGTCTTTGCCGCCTTTCCCCGGTTTTCCGCCAAAGAATGGGCTTTACTCCCCTAGAGCCCTATGATATCGTTACGGTGATTGTGGTATCTGCTTGAGAAGAAAGGAGGATATGGCTTCGTGGTCAGTGCGTCGACAAACAAGCAAGCCGTCATCGGAGAGTTTCGGATACATGACACCGACTCGGGCTCTCCGGAGGTGCAAATCGCTCTCCTCACCGGACGAATCGGGTATCTTACCACCCACCTGACCGTCCACAAAAAGGATCACCACTCAAGGCGAGGGCTGCTGCGGCTCGTCGCACGGCGCCGAAAACTCCTCGATTACCTGAGGAGCAAGGATGCCGATCGGTACAAGCAGATCATCGAAAGGTTGGGAATCCGTAAATGATTGCTCGCGTCGAGCGCATCATCGAAGGTAAATCACTGAGCGTCGAGGTCGGGCGTGTTGCCAGGCAGGCCGACGGCGCCGCATTGGTTCGATATGGCGACACGGTGGTCTTGGTCACTGCGGTGGCTTCCAAGCAGCCACGGCAGGGGATTGATTTCTTTCCCCTCACGGTCGATTACCAGGAACGCGCCTACGCCGCCGGGAAGATCCCCGGTGGGTTCTTCAAGCGAGAGGGCCGCCCCCATGATAAGGAGACCCTCACCGCCCGCCTGATTGATCGCCCGCTCCGCCCCCTCTTCCCGAAGGGGTACCGGCAGGACGTTCAGATCATCAGTACCGTCCTTTCCGCGGACCAGGAGAATGACCCGGACATCCTGGCGATCATGGGCGCCTCAGCCGCGTTGACGATCTCCCCCATCCCGTTCCTCGGTCCCATCGGCGCCGTCCGGGTGGGCCGTGTCGACGGTAAGTTCGTCCTCAACCCGACCTATGCCCAGCAGGAGCGAACCGACATCGATCTGGTGGTGGCGGGGACCCAAGCCGCTGTGGTGATGATCGAGGCGGGGGCCAAAGAGGTGTCCGAGGAGTCGATGGCCGAGGCGATCGACTTCAGCCATAAGGGGATTCAGGCCTTGATTGACATGCTGCTGGAGTTGGCCGACAAGCTTGGGGTCGCGAAGGTGCCATTCGAGTCTCCGCCTCCTGACCAGGAGTTGCGGGAGCGCGTGAGCACCCTCGCCCGCCATGGGCTTCGGACCTTGGCCGGCGTGGCCGACAAGGAGGAGCAGCGCACCCGTCGGCAGCAGCTCTTTGACGAGGTGATGGCCCAGTTTGGCGAGGAGCCGGACAACCGGAAGCTGGTCGTCAGAGGGCTATTCGAACAGATCGAGCATGAGGAGTTGCGCCGGATGATCCTGGAGGAGGGACGGCGAGCGGACGGTCGGGCACTCGATCAGGTGCGGCCGATCAGCGCCGAGGTTGGAATCCTGCCGCGGACGCACGGATCGGCGCTGTTCACGAGGGGTCAGACGCAGGCCCTCGTGACGACGACGCTCGGGACGTCGGAGGACGAGCAACGCCTGGATGACATCGAGGGCGAAGGGACGAAGCGATTCATGCTTCACTACAACTTTCCGCCGTTCAGTGTCGGCGAGGTCCGGTTCATGCGCGGCCCGGGCCGGCGCGAGATCGGGCACGGCGCGCTGGCAGAGCGGGCTCTTGCCACGGTCCTGCCGCCGAAGGAGGAGTTTCCCTACACCCTACGGATCGTCTCGGATATCCTCGAGTCGAACGGTTCGTCCTCGATGGCGACGGTCTGCGGGGCGAGCCTCAGCCTGATGGAAGCCGGCGTTCCGATCAGGTGCGCGGTGGCGGGCGTAGCGATGGGGCTCGTGATGGAGAATGATCGGACGGCGATTCTGACCGATATCATCGGCCTCGAGGATCACCTGGGCGACATGGATTTCAAGGTCGCTGGGACCCGCCAGGGGTTGACCGCTCTCCAGATGGATATTAAGACTCAGGGGATCACCGCCGGCCTCATGGCGAAGGCCCTGGAGCAAGCCAAGCGAGCCCGCCTTCACATCCTGGATCAGATGGACCGGGCTATCTCGGAGCCAAGGCCGAGCATCTCTGTCTACGCCCCTCGGATTATCACGATCATGATCCCCGTGGACAAGATCCGCGACGTCATCGGCCCTGGCGGCAAGGTGATCCGGGGCATCGTGGCAGAGTCCGGGGCGAAGATCGATGTCTCTGACGATGGGCGGGTCGAGATCGCCTCGGTTGACGAGGCGGCGGCGCAAAAGGCGTTGTCGATCATCAGCAGGATCGTCGAGGTGCCGGAGGTCGGCAAGGTCTACCCGGGTAAGGTGGTCAAGATCATGGACTTCGGCGCCTTCGTCCAGATCCTTCCCGGCACCGATGGCCTGTTACATATCTCTCAGATCTCCGAACACCGGGTGAAGAAGGTCGAGGAGGTCTTGTCGGAGGGGGAGGAGATCATGGTCAAGGTGATCGACATTGACAAGAGCGGGAAGATTCGCCTGAGTCGGAAAGAGGTGCTGGAGTCCGAGGGGAAGAAGGCAGAGCACAGGTCCTCCTGAGCCATGATCCCTTCGGTATATAATCGCCAGGTGTTGCCGAACGGCATGGTGGTCCTCACCGAGCGGATGCCTTCCGTCAAATCGGCCTCGATCGGTGTCTGGGTCAAGGTGGGGTCGAGGGACGAGGCGTCGGAGGTGGCCGGCGTCTCTCACTTCATCGAGCACATGCTGTTCAAGGGGACGCAGCGGCGAAGCGCGCAGGAGATCGCCAAGGCGATCGATGCCGTCGGCGGAACACTTGACGCCTTCACCAGCCGCGAGAGCACCTGCTTCTACGCCAAGGTGTTGGGGGAGCACCTGCCCCTCGCCATTGACATCCTGGCCGATACCTTCCTCCACTCTCGCCTTGCCCCTGACGATATCGATCGGGAACGACAGGTGATCCTGCAGGAAATTAAGATGGTGGAGGACACGCCAGACGACCTGGTTCACGATCTCTTTGCCGAGGCGATCTGGGGCGATCACCCGGTGGCCAGGCCGATCCTGGGTCAGAAAGAGATCGTGCTCCGCCTCTCACAATCTGATATCCGCCGCCACATGGACCGCTTTTACCGGCCTGACTGCACCGTTATCGCTGCGGCAGGCGACATCGAACACGACCGATTGATGGATCTGGTGGTGAGGGCATTCGACGGCTTCGACGGTCAGAGCATTCACTTTGATCCCCCGGCCCCGGTCTCCACGGCGGCCATGAGAGTCGAGGAGCGTGACACAGCCCAACTTCACCTGTGTTTGGGGATGGACGGCCTTCCCCATGCCCACGAAGATCGCTACGCCATCTCGCTGCTGAATGCCATGCTGGGCGGCAGCATGAGTTCGAGGCTGTTTCAGGAGGTCCGCGAGAAACGTGGCCTCGCCTATTCGATTTACTCCTATCAGGCCTCGTACCGCGACTGCGGCCTCTTGGTCGTCTACGCGGGGACCAGTCCAGAATCCTCGAGCCAGGTCGTGGACCTGATCCGAGCCGAATGCGCCCGTCTCCGGGATGAACCGGTCGATCCCATTGATCTCCAACAGGCGAAGGATCAACTCAAAGGCAACCTGCTCCTCGGTCTGGAGGGCACCAGCAGTCGGATGACTCGCCTTGCCAAGATGGAGATTTATTTCCAGCGCAACCATGAGCTGGATGAGATCATTGCCGGGATCGAAGGGGTCTCCGTCGATCAGTTCCGGGCGCTCGCCAAGCGGATCTTGCGGGACGAGGCATTCGCCATCACCTCCGTTGGTCCTCTCCCTCAAGCTGCCCTGCTCTCCTGACGGCCGTCCGGCCGACCCACTTCCTTCGACGGAGCTCAGGACGGGCCCTGTTGTCTCGATGGGCTGTCTTCGCCACCAGGTGACCGGAGCCATAGGCGTGTGTCAAGGGGACGAACGATGATCTCTCGCTATGCGCGTCCACGGATGACGGCCATCTGGGAGCCGCAGCATCGCTTCGATACGTGGCTTCGCGTCGAGTTACTGGCCTGCGAGGCCTGGGCCGAGCTGGGGAAGGTTCCGCGCGAGGCGCTGGCCGTGATCAGGAAGCGGGCCGGCTATGACCTCAATCGGATCCAGGAGATCGAACGGGAGGTTCGCCATGACGTCGTTGCCTTTGTCTCTGCGGTGGCGGAACGCGTCGGCCCGGAGGCGCGCTACATCCACCTTGGACTGACCTCCTACGATGTGGTGGACACCGCCCTCGCGGTCCAGCTTCAGGAGGCGGCCACCATTCTCATAGAGGAGCTGGAGGCCCTGCGCCTCGTTCTCGCTGATCTCGCCCGTCGCAACAAACAGACGGTCATGGTTGGCCGGACGCATGGCGTCCACGCGGAGCCGCTCACCTTTGGTTTGAAGCTGGCGCTCTGGTATACCGAAGCCGGACGCGACCTCGACCGTCTCCGGCGAGCCAAAGAGACGGTCGCCTGCGGCAAGCTCTCGGGGGCCGTCGGGACCTTCGCCCATCTTCCCCCGTTCGTCGAGCAATATGTCTGTGGTCGGCTCGGGCTCACGCCGGCGCCGATCTCCAGCCAGATCCTCTCTCGTGATCGTCATGCCGAATTCCTGTTGACCCTCGCCTTGATCGGGACGTCACTTGACAAGTTTTCGACCGAGATCCGGCACCTGCAGCGGACGGAGGTGCTCGAGGTCGAGGAGCCGTTTGTCGAGGGGCAGAAGGGGTCGTCCGCCATGCCTCACAAGCGGAATCCCGTCGCCTGCGAACAGGTGTCGGGGCTGGCAAGACTGCTCAGGAGCTACGCCCAGGCGGGTCTGGAGAACGTTCCCCTCTGGCACGAGCGCGATATCAGTCACTCCTCGGTGGAACGGGTTGTCCTTCCGGACGCGACCATCCTGCTTGATTACCTGTTGGTCCGATTCCGCGGGATCCTGGAGGGGCTACAGACCTATCCGGATCGGATGCGGCAGAACCTGGAGCTGACCGGAGGACTGGTCTTTTCGGAAGCCGTTCTGCTGGCCCTCGTGGGCAAGGGACTCAGCCGAGACGAAGCCTACCGGCTGGTGCAGCGGCACGCGATGAAGGCCTGGGAGTCGCGTGAGCCATTCAAGCCGCTCCTGCTGACCGACCCGGAGATCCGCCGTCATCTCTCTCCTGCCGAGATTGAAAACTGCTTCGATCTGGGCTATCATCTCCGACATCTCGACGAGATCTTTGCGCGCGTTGGGCTCTAACAATGAGAATGTTCCAAGTTCGTGGTGCCAGGTTCCATGTTAGAAGGACCTAACAACTTGGAACGCAGAACGTGGAACCTGGAACTGCGAAGCTGAACCTGGAACTCGGAACATGGTGATAGCCAAGATCTACGTGACCTTGAAGCCGGGGGTCCTCGACGCACAGGGCGATACAGTGAAGTCTGCGCTTGAGACCCTGGGATTCACGGGCGTGGAAGACGTGCGAATCGGGAAGTTCATGGTGGTCACTCTGAACAGCGCGACGGTCGAAGAAGCCAAGACACAGGTCGAGGAGATGTGCCGGCGGCTCCTCGCGAATCCGGTCATAGAGGACTACACCTTCGAAATGGGGGCCCCCGATCTCGCGCCGCCTGGCAAGCCTGTCGGGAGACGACTCACAGGCCCTATTCGGGAGGGGCGCGAGCGATGAAGTTCGGCATCGTGGTCTTCCCTGGTTCCTGGAGCCAACAGGACTTCCACCATGTCATCGTGAGTGTCCTGAAAGAGGACGCCTGTTACCTCTGGCACAAGGATGCCGACCTCAAGGGTTCCGATTGCGTGATCCTACCGGGGGGCTTCGCTCATGGCGACTATCTCAGGACCGGCGCGATTGCGCGATTGTCTCCTATCATGGGTGAGGTGGCGCGGTTCGCCGAGAAGGGCGGCCTCGTGCTCGGGAGCTGCAACGGGTTTCAGATCCTGACGGAAGCCGGGCTGCTCCCGGGTGCGCTCTTGCGGAACGACTGTCTGCACTATCGCTGCAAGTGGGTCCATCTGAGGGTGGAGAGCCAAGACACCCCCTTCACGGGGAGGATGCAGCGTGGGCAGGTGGTGCGAATGCCGATCTCGCACGGCGAAGGGCGGTACTACATCGACCGGGAGACCTTCAAGCGGCTGGTCGACAACGATCAGGTGATCTTCCGCTATTGCGACGAGCGAGGCAACCTGACGAAAGAGGCGAACCCTAACGGCTCACTCGATCATATCGCCGGCGTGTGCAATGAGCGGCGCAATGTCCTTGGATTGATGCCTCACCCCGAGCGGGCCGCAGAGGCCATTCTCGGCTGTGAGGATGGCCGGCTCATGTTTGCATCGATCCTGGAAACCTTTGCCCGCGCCTGAGGCGCGTCCCATGATTCCTTCCATCATTACCCCGGAGCTTGTTGAGTCTCACGGCCTGACGGCCGAGGAGTACGATCGGGTCCGGTCGATCCTTGGCCGAGAGCCGAACCTGACCGAGCTGGGGATCTTCTCGGCGATGTGGTCGGAGCACTGTAGCTACAAGAGCTCCAAGGTCCATCTGGCCACCCTCCCGACCAAGGGTCCGAGGGTCGTCCAGGGGCCCGGCGAGAACGCCGGGGTCCTGGACATCGGCGACGGTCTCGCGCTGGTCTTCAAGATGGAAAGCCACAACCACCCCTCCTTCATCGAGCCGTACCAGGGAGCGGCGACAGGGGTGGGAGGGATCATCCGGGATATCTTCACCATGGGCGCGAGGCCGATTGCGCTCTTTGACTCGCTCCGTTTCGGTCCGCTGACGGACCCCAAGAACCGCTACCTGTTCGGCGGCGTCGTGGCCGGGATCGCAGGGTATGGAAACGCCGTGGGCGTGCCGACGGTCGGCGGGGAGGTGTTCTTCGCCGAGCCCTACAGCGCGAATCCACTGGTGAATGTCATGTGCGTGGGGATCGCCAGGAAGGATCGACTCTTCTTCGCCAGGGCAGGGGGGATCGGCAATCCGGTCATTTACGTCGGGGCCAAGACCGGACGCGACGGGATCCACGGCGCCACGATGGCCTCGGAGTCGTTTGACGAGGAGTCGGAGCAGAGGCGTCCCACCGTGCAGGTGGGCGATCCCTTCCGCGAGAAGCTGCTGATCGAGGCCTGCCTCGAATTGATGGAGGGAGACGATCTGGTCGCGGTCCAGGACATGGGTGCCGCCGGGCTGACCTGCTCCACTGCCGAGATGGCCAGTCGAGGCGGCACCGGCATCGAGATCGACCTCGCCCTCGTTCCCCGGCGAGAGGCGGGGATGACCCCCTATGAGCTGATGCTCTCCGAGTCGCAGGAGCGGATGTTGGTCGTCGCCAGGATGGGAAGCGAGCGGCGAGTGAAAGAGGTCTTCGAGAAATGGGATCTGGATGCGGTCGCGATCGGGCGGGTGACGGATGATGGATTGTTGCGGGTCCTGGATCATGGGAAGGTGGTGGCGGAGACCCCGGCCACGGCGCTCGCCGATGGAGCGCCGGTCTATCGACGGCCGATGGTCCCTCCCGAGGAGCGCGTCGACGGGCACCGCCTTGACCTTTCGACCGTTCCCCTGCCCGACGATTATTCCGGGACGCTTCTGGATCTCCTGCGATCGCCGAACATCGCCTGCAAGGAGGCGATCTGGGAACGGTATGACCACATGCTGTTCTTGAACACGGTCGTCCCGCCGGGATCGGATGCTGTCGTCCTCCGGCTCCCCGGTGGTCAGCGCGCCATCGCGGTCTCCACTGACGGCAACGGCCGCTACTGCTCCCTGAATCCTTACCGAGGCACTGTGATCGCTGTGGCCGAGGCGGCCCGGAACGTGGTCTGCGCGGGGGGTGAGCCGCTCGCGATCACGAACTGTCTGAATTTCGGGAGTCCGGAACGGCCGACCGTCATGTGGCAATTCGCGGAGGCGGTGCGAGGGATCGGCGATGCTTGCCGCGCCTTGCAGACCCCCGTCACCGGTGGCAATGTCAGCCTCTACAATGAAACGTCCGGCAACGCCATCTTTCCTACGCCGATCATCGGGATGGTCGGGCTGCTGCACGACGTTGCCCACGCCACCGGCCAGTGGTTCACGACGGAGGGTGACCTGGTGGCGATCCTGGGCGAGACGTTGGAAGAGTTGGGGGCAAGTGAGTATCTCGCGGTCCGGCTCGGTCTGGTGCGGGGTGAGCCGCCGTCGATCGATCTCGCGAGGGAAAGGGCGGTGCAGGCCGCCTGTCTCGGGGCGATCCGACGGGGAAT
The DNA here is from genome assembly GCA_016207095.1 of Candidatus Methylomirabilota bacterium. Lineage (GTDB taxonomy): Bacteria > Methylomirabilota > Methylomirabilia > Methylomirabilales > Methylomirabilaceae > Methylomirabilis. The sequence continues at coordinate 35,657 of JACQQF010000064.1, forward strand.
CGTCCACGCCGCGCATGACTGCTCCGACGGCGGGCTGGCCGTCGCGTTGGCAGAGTCCTGCATGGGTCGGGCAGGGTCGTCGATCGGCGTCGATGTTGAGCTCGGCGGGACGATCCGTCCGGATGCCCTGCTGTTCGGGGAATCTCAGTCCAGGATTCTCCTTTCGCTCAAGGAATCTGATTGGCCTATGCTCCAGGGGATCGCGGCATCTCACGACGTTCCTCTTCAGCGGCTTGGAAGAGTGGGCGGAACGCGGTTCCGCCTTCAGGGGCCGACGTTCGTGATCGATCTTCCCCTCGCGGACCTTGAGGAGGCCTGGAGAAACGGGCTGGCGTCGGTGCTCGGCAGGTGATGGAGGGTGGGAGGCTCACCATGAAGGCGGTTCAGGTCGGCATATTGGGGTTCGGGACGGTGGGGTCAGGGGTCGTGAAGCTCATCCGCGAGAATGGTGCCCTGTTGGAGCGCCGGCTCGGCGCGCCAATTATGATTCGGAGGATCGCCGATATCGACGTCACCCGGGCCCGAAACGTCGATGTGGACCCGGCCGTCCTGACGACTGATGCGATGGCGGTGATCGAGGACCCTGCGATCGATATCGTCGTGGAGCTTATCGGGGGCCGTGATGCGGCGCTTCGCTTCTGCCGGGAGGTCCTTGCCCGGAAAAAGCACCTCGTCACAGCCAACAAGGCCCTTCTTTCGACTCATGGCCTCGAGCTGTATCAGACGGCAGCCAGACAGCGCGTGTCGATCGGGTTTGAAGCCAGCGTCTGCGGCGGCATCCCATTGCTTCGAGCGGTGAAGGAAGGGCTGGTTGGCGATCGTGTTCGCTCCATCATCGGCATCCTCAACGGCACCTGCAATTACATCCTCACCAAGATGACCGAGAGCCAGCGGCCGTTTGCCGAGGTGCTGTCCGAGGCCCAGGCCAAAGGGTACGCCGAGGCCAATCCCTCGCTGGACATCGATGGGATTGACACCGCCCACAAGCTTCAGATCCTGGCGACCCTTGCCTTCGGCGCCTACGTGCCCCTGGACCGGATCCACGTCGAGGGGATTCGGAGGATCGATGCCTCTGACATCGAGTATGCCAGGGATCTCGGATATCGAATCAAGCTGCTGGCGATCGCTAAACAGTTGAACGGGGAGTTGGAGGCCAGGGTCCACCCGGCCCTTATTCCGGAGGACCACCTGCTGGCCTCGGTCGGCGGGGTCTATAATGCCGTCTATGTCGTCGGCGACGCCGTTGGTTCCCTCATGTTCTACGGGCGGGGGGCGGGCCAGATGCCGACCGCCTCGGCGGTCGTGAGCGACATCGTGGAGATCGCCAGGGGCCTGCTTCACGATGCCCCCGTGAGAGCCACTCCACCTCCGCAATTGTCCGAGCAAGAGGCCGAGATCAGGGACATCACCGTAGTCCGCTCCTGTTACTACCTGAGGATCATGGCGATCGACAAGCCGGGAGTGCTTTCGAAAGTCGCGGGGATCCTGGGAAACAATAATATCAGTATCGTCTCGGTCATCCAGAAAGGCCGGCAGGAACAGAGTGCGGTGCCGATCGTCATGATGACCCATGAGGCCATAGAAGGCGATATGCAGCGCTCGCTCAAGGCGATCGACCACCTCGACGTCGTAAGCCAGGAGACGATATGTCTCAGGGTCGAGGGCGTGACGGGTTGAGGCCGGGATGAACGCGACGAGCTGGAAAGGGGTCATCGACAGATACAGGGAGTTCCTGCCTGTCACCGATCGGACGCCGGTCGTGACCCTGAATGAAGGCGGCACCCCGCTGATACCCGCCACACGGCTTCAAGCCGCGCTCGGAATAGAGGCGGAGGTGTACCTGAAGTGCGAAGGGTTGAACCCCACCGGTTCCTTCAAAGACAGGGGGATGACGGTCGCGGTCAGCAAGGCTGTCGAAGAGGGGGCCAGGGCCGTAATCTGTGCCTCCACCGGGAACACCTCGGCCTCGGCCTCAGCGTACGCCGCTCGGGCGGGCCTCCGCGCCTTCGTCCTGATCCCGGAGGGAAAAATCGCCTTGGGGAAGCTCTCGCAGGCGATGATCCATGGCGCCCAGGTGTTCCAGATCGAGGGGAACTTCGACCAGGCCCTGGGGATCGTGAGGCAACTCTCCGGGCAGCAGGCTATCGTGCTGGTCAATTCCCTCAACCCGTACCGGATCGAAGGGCAGAAGAGCGCGGCGTTCGAGATCTGCGATCGACTGGGCCGGAGCCCCGACTACCACTTCATCCCGGTCGGAAATGCCGGCAATATCACCGCCTACTGGAAGGGGTACCAGGAGTACTTTCGGGCCGCCAGGATCGATTCCCTGCCGAAGATGATGGGGTGGCAGGCGGAGGGCGCGGCGCCCATCGTACACGGGAAGGTCGTCGAGCGCCCTGAAACCGTCGCCTCTGCCATCCAGATCGGGAACCCTGCGAGTTGGCGCGGCGCGGTGGAGGCGGCGCGCGAGTCCGGTGGGCGGATCGATATGGTCTCCGACGGCGAGATCATCGACGCCTATCGTCTCCTGGCCCACGTCGAGGGTATCTTTTGCGAGTTGGCCTCGGCGGCCCCGGTGGCAGGGCTTATCAAGTTCGCGCGCGCGAACCGCTTGCCGAAGGGGACGGTGGTCGTCTGCGTGCTCACCGGACACGGCCTGAAAGACCCCGATGCCGCCATTCGTCTGTCGCAGGATCCCGTCACGGTCAAGGCCGACGCAGAGGCCGTCCTCAAGCTCCTTTCCATCTAGGCAAGCGGGAGGTTTTCGTTTGACAGGACAGACCGCCGACGCTATATTGTTGCTCCGAGCGGGAATAGCTCAGTGGCTGAGCATCGCCTTGCCAAGGCGAGGGTCGCGGGTTCAAATCCCGTTTCCCGCTCCAATCATGCAATCGATGAGACCGTTATTGGGCCAGTCATTCATAACATCCTTGAGAACGTTGACCCGTGTGGTGGCCCACCTTTTATCCTCTGCGTATTCGATGCCCCAGTGAGGTAGCGGCTGCTCTGTAGATGGCGGCGTAGCCAAGTGGCTAAGGCAGAGGTCTGCAAAACCTTTATTCGGCGGTTCGAGTCCGCCCGCCGCCTCCACGCCAGTCCGAACTTCCTGCACAGATCCTGCTGGCATCCTGAACGATCCGATGGACCCGCCACCGTGTTGTCTGCTGTCGAGGGATACGCATGAGATCGTCGATGATCAGAGACATCACCCGAGCAGCAGATCTTCAGGCGGGGGGAGCTCTAACCGCTGATTAGCGGGGGCCCATAGCGAAGGAGAGGAGAGGAAGGACGTGGCGAAGCGGACCAAGGTGCAGTGGGGGAACGAGACCGTTGACGGCCTTGACCTCGATTTCAGGACGCTCCGAGAGGAGTGGAACGAGTATGAGACGGAGGATGGCAGCAGGATTCGAGTCAAGCTCGTCGTGAGCGAAATCATCCGGACCGATCGTTTTGATCACCAGACCGATCAGCCCATTTATGTGGTCCGGTCGGGAAACATCGTGGTCGTCAAAGCCCCGGACGAGATCAAAGAGGAGCTGCGGAGGCGAGCATCTGGGCAATAGAGAGCCGCATGTCTGTTCAATTTATATTAGTAAGTATTATCATATTGTTACAATGATTATCTAATCGTACACTTTAACTAATTTAGAGTGGCAAGAAGGGTGAGTGCATTGGATGGCCTGATGGAGCCTGCGTGTCAAGAGGATGCTGCCGGGGTGGCGGAACTGGGAGACGCACGGGACTTAAAATCCTGCGGGCCTCTGGCCTATGCGGGTTCGACTCCCGCCCCCGGCACCACCTAATCGAGGCGTATCTCGAGCATAAGGTTTTAGTGGTCAGGATTCCTGCAGAGGGGGCGAACCCCTAACGGTCTATCTCACCGATCGACGTCAGAAGAGTAGAAGCCCTCTATTGTTCATCGCCTTTTCCCTTGACAGCATGGGCCTGATTGATTGAAGATAAGGCCCGATGTTTCCGAAGGAGGGTGGGCACGCTTAGGCACGTAGCTCAGGGGGAGAGCGCTTGCTTGACACGCAAGAGGTCGGCGGTTCAAGACCGCCCGTGCCTACCATTAGTGCTGAGGCCTGTTGCTGTCTTCTTGTATGATATTGTCTGACCGGAGAAGGGCATCACTGCAGCGTGATGCCCTTTTCTTCTCAATTGCGGGAATGTGAAGAGACAGGAACCGGGAAGATGTCGGTTGTTGTTACGCTGGATGACGGACGGCGCCAAGAGTTTGCTTCCGGCGTGACGTTGCTGGGCGTGCTCGAGGTGATCGATCCGGCGGCTAAGAAGGAGACCATCGGGGCAACGGTGAATGGCTATCCCGTTGATCTGAGGAGTCGTCTCGATCAGGATGCTCATGTCGGGTTTATCTCGGTTTCCTCGGAGGAAGGGCTGTCGATGCTCCGCCATAGCGCGGCCCATCTGATGGCGGCCGCGGTCGAAGCCCTCTTCCCGGGTTCAAGGTTTGCCATCGGCCCGGCGATTGCGGACGGGTTCTACTATGATATCGAGCCCCCGCGCGCGTTGACGCCGGAAGACCTGCAGGCCGTTGAAGCCAAGATGCGCGAGTTGACCGAGCAAAAGCTGCCATTTGTGCGATTCGAGCTTCCGCTGGAAGAGGCGATCGCCAAGATGAATGCGCTGGGCCAACCCTACAAGGTGGAGATCCTCGAGACGATCCGGGACCGGGCGGCAGCCGGTGCCGGGGGGGCCGAGCTGGAAGAACTTGAAACAGAGGTGAATCGTGGGGCGGACCTGGTCAGCTTCTACTCGACCGGTCGCTTCGTGGATCTCTGCCGGGGCCCGCACGTCCTCGATTCGTCGGTGATCCGCGCCTTCAAACTGACCCATCTGGCGGGTGCCTACTGGCGTGGCGATGAGCGTCGGCCAATGCTCACCAGAATCTATGGGACGGCATTTCAGACTCAAGAGGCGCTCGAGCAGCATCTCTTCCGCCTTGAGGAGGCGAAGCGGCGGGATCACCGCCGGCTGGGCCGCGATCTGGATCTGTTCAGCATGGACGACGAGGTGGGCGGCGGCCTCATCCTGTGGCATCCGAAAGGCGCGTTGGTCCGCACACTCATCGAGGACCTCTGGCGCGAGGAGCACCTCAAGAACGGCTACGACCTCATCTATACGCCCCATGTCGGCCGAGCGAAGCTGTGGGAGACCAGTGGCCACCTGGACTTCTACGGCGAGTATATGTACGCCAAGATGGAAATGGAGGGGAACGACTACTACGTCAAACCGATGAACTGCCCTTTTCATATCAAGGTGTTCCAGTCGAAGGTCCGCAGTTATAGGGACCTCCCGTTGCGGTTTGCCGAACTTGGCACGGTCTATCGCTTCGAGCGCGTCGGGGTGCTTCACGGCCTCCTGCGCGTTCGGGGGTTCACTCAGGACGACGCGCATATCTTTTGCACGCCCGAGCAGATGGTGGAAGAAGTCACCCGGGCCATCGATTTCAGCCTGTTCTTCCTGCGTGCATTCGGCTTCGACGAGTACGATGCCTGTATCGCAACTCGACCGGAGAAGGCGATCGGGGACCCGGCGCTGTGGGACGAGGCGACCGTGGCGTTGCGCCGGGCGGCTGACCGTGCGGGGCTCCAGTACAAGATCGAGGAGAGGGGCGGCGCCTTCTATGGACCGAAGATCGACCTGAAGGTGAAGGATGCCCTCGGGCGGCCCTGGCAGTGCACGACCGTCCAGTTCGATTTCAACCTGCCGGAGCGTTTCGATATCACCTATGTCGGGGACGATAACCGGCCGCATCGGCCCTTCATGGTTCACCGTGCTCTTCTCGGGTCGCTGGAGCGGTTCTTCGGTGTCTTGATCGAGCACTACGCCGGTGCCTTCCCGATGTGGCTTGCCCCGGTGCAGGCCCGAGTGATCCCGGTGGCGGACCGCTTCCAGCCCTATGCCCGCCAGGTGTCCGATCGGTTGAGGGCGGCGAAGGCGCGTGCGGAGGTGGATGTTCGGAACGAGAAGGTTGGCTTCAAGATCCGGGATGCCGAAATGCAGAAGATCCCCTATATTCTCGTGGTAGGCGACAAAGAGGCCACGACCGGCACCGTCTCGGTAAGAAGGCGCGGCGGGCAGGACCTGGGTGTCATGCCGATCGACGAACTGGTTGCCGTAATCCAAAGAGAACTCAGGCCAGCCCTCCAGCCGGCGGGGCTGCCTCAATCCGAAGGAGGGAGCATCCATCAGTAGAGGTATCCGGGTCAACGAGCGGATTCGGATCAAAGAGGTTCGAGTCATTAATCCGGATGGGGAACAGCTCGGAATCCTCCCGATTCAGGAGGCCCTGCAGATCGCCCAGAGCCTGGCGCTCGATCTGGTGGAGGTGGCGCCGGAAGCCAAGCCGCCGGTCTGCCGGATCATTGATTACGGGAAGTACCGATACGAGCAGAGCAAGAAGACGCGAGAGGCGAAGAAGAAACAGACGATCATTCAGGTCAAAGAGATCAAACTCCGGCCCAAGACCGAGAATCACGACTTCCAGTTTAAGGCCAAGCACGCTGAGCGATTCCTGAAGGAGGGGAACAAGACGAAGGTGACGATGATGTTCCGCGGTCGGGAGATGGTCCACCTCAACCGGGGCAAGCTGCAGTTGGACCGCTTTGCCGATGCACTCAAGGAGGTGGCAGTGATCGAGCAGCACCCGAAGCTTGAGGGCAGGAACATGGTCATGATCCTGACCCCCAAGCATTAAACAAGGAGGGACTGTGCCGAAGATCAAGACGCTGAAGGGGGCGGCAAAGCGGTTCAAGGTGACGGGAACCGGCAAGATCCGGCGCCATAAGGCGTCCAAGAGCCACCTCCTGACCGGAAAGTCAAAGAAACGGAAGCGGAATCTCCGACAGCCCGGTCTGGTATCGAAAGCGGATACGGCCAGGATGCGGCGCTTGATTCCGAATCAGTGATGGTGAACTGACCAAGACTTAAAGGCTACGTGAGAAGGCGGGGAGAACAGCATGCCACGAGCAAAGGGTGGATTCAAGACACGGCGGCGCAGGAACCGGGTTCTGAAAGAGGCCGAGGGGTACTGGGGAAAACGAAGCAAAGCGTATCGCACCGCCCAGGAGGCCGTAGATCGGGCCAAGAAGTACGCCTATCGCGATCGCAAGGCGCGCAAGCGGGACTTTCGAAGGTTATGGATCGTTCGGATTAACGCGGCAGCGCGCCTAGTCGGCCTGTCTTATGGCGCGTTGATGGGCGGGCTCAAGAAGGCCGGCGTAACGATCGACCGAAAGGTGTTGGCCGAGCTGGCCATCCAGGATCAGGCGGCGTTCGACAAACTGGCGGAGGCCGCCCGCGCGCACATTGCGGCCTGATCACTGAGCGATCCCTATGATATCCGCCCCGACCCTGTCGGGGCTTCTTGTTGTGGAGGTCGGGTGAACGAGCTGCGAAAGGAACTTGAGAATCTTCTGGCGGAGGCCATCGCCCAGATTCAGAACAGCGCGGACGCGACTCAGCTCGAGCAGACCCGCGTCCACTTTCTCGGTCGCAGGGGGCGAGTTACCACTATTCTTCGCCAGTTGGCAACGTTGGCCCCCGAGGACCGTCCCACGGTCGGCGCACTTGCCAACCAGGTCAAGGAGACGATCGAAGAGAGGGTTGTCGCCCGTCGAGCCGCCTTCGAAACGATTCCGAGTGATGAAATCCTGGCCGAAGACCTGATCGACGTTACCCTGCCGGGGCGCCGCCCAGGCCTGGGTCGCCTGCACCCCATTACACAGATCATCCGACGGATCTGTGGGGTCTTCGTGGAAATGGGCTTTGCCGTCATGGAAGGGCCTGAGGTTGAGTGGGATTACTACAACTTCGAAGCCCTGAACATCCCCGAGGATCATCCCGCCCGGGATATGTGGGACACCTTCTGGATCGATCCGGGGATCTCAGACGTCGCCAAGCCGATGCTGCTAAGAACGCATACCTCTCCGATGCAGATTCGCATCATGGAGCAGACCCGGCCGCCGATCCGCGTCATCGTCCCGGGGAAGTGTTATCGCTACGAAGCAGTGGACGCCAGCCACGAGAGTCAGTTTGACCAGATCGAAGGGCTGGCCGTGGACGAGCAGATTACCTTTGCCGACCTAAAGGGGACGCTGCATACCTTCGCCCGCCACCTCTTCGGCAAGGACCGAAAGGTCCGCTTTCGGTGCGATTATTTCCCTTTTGTCGAGCCGGGAGTAGATATGTCAATTGATTGCTTTCTCTGCAGGGGCGGCGGGTGCCGGCTGTGCAAGGAGAGCGGGTGGCTGGAGATTCTTGGGGCCGGGATGGTCCACCCGGGCGTTCTCGCCCGCGTCGGCTACGACCCGGCGCGATACAGCGGCTTCGCCTTTGGACTTGGGCCGGCACGGGTCGCCATGCTGAAGTATGGCATCGAAGATATCCGCTTCTTCCACGGTAACGACCTCCGCTTCCTCCGCCAGTTCCCCTGAGGACCGGCGTTTGCGCGATCATCCCGGACTCCGTCTTTCGCACATGGTGAGAGTCAATGAATCTAGTGGGTCCCGGGTCGTTTCTCCGGCTACCGACCGGTGTATGACGGCGCTGCGAGTCCCCGCCCCGCCGTTGTGTCGATACCCCTGAGCATCCTTCTGTGGAGAAGACGTGAAGGTCTCGATCAAGTGGCTGGCTGAGTATGTTGACATTGCGGTGCCCGCAAAGGAGCTGGCCCACCTGTTGACCATGTCGGGAACCGAGGTGGCCGGCATCACACAACGTGGAGAGGGGTGGGCCGGGATCGTCGTTGGTCGCGTCGCCTCCCTTCGCCCTCACCCGACGGCTGACTCCTTGACGCTCGCGACCATCGAGGTCCGTGAGGATCCCGTGACTGTCGTGACCGGTGCCACGAACCTGAAGGTGGGAGATAAGGTTCCCTATGCGCCGGTTGGCGCCCGCCTCCTGGATGTCCACACGGGCCGGCGAGCGGCCGTGGGGGGGGTCAGGATTCGGGGGGTGGAGTCGTGGGGAGTCGTCTGCTCCGAAAAAGAGCTGGGTCTCTCGGATGCCCACGAGGGAATCTTGATCCTCTCGCCCGAGGCCGAGATCGGCCAACCGCTGGCGGATGTGCTGGGTGACACCATTCTCGACCTCGAGATCACACCGAATCGGCCCGACTGCCTGGGGGTGTTAGGGCTCGCCCGCGAGGTGGCTGCCCTCACTGAAGAGTCGCTCCATCTCCCCGACCTGACCTATCTCGAACAGGGTCCTGATGTGAGGGAGGCAGCGCAAGTTGAGATCCTGGCGCCGGACCTTTGCCTTCGATACGGCGCGTCCGTGATCTACGATGTCACGGTTGGCCCATCGCCCTTCTGGCTTCGGGACCGCCTTCTCACCGCTGGAGTGCGGCCGATCAACAGTGTCGTTGATATCACAAACTATGTCATGCTCGAGTACGGGCAGCCGTTGCATGCCTTCGATTACGAGACGCTGCTGGGCCGGCGAATCGTGGTCCGGCGCCCCCGACCCGGGGAATCGATTCGCACGCTGGACGGCGTCGTGCGTCAGCTCACCACCGAGATGCTGGTGATCGCGGATGCGGAGCGCCCCGTGGCCTTGGCGGGAATCATGGGCGGGGCGGAGACGGAGGTGACTGAGCGGACGAGAGTGGTGCTCCTCGAATCGGCCAATTTCTCTCCTACGTCGATCCGTCGGGGTTCTCGTACCTTGAGACTCAAGACCGAGGCGTCTGTCCGCTTCGACAAGGGTCTGCCGCCGTCCCTCGCCATGTTGGCGCTGAGACGCGCCACCAAGATGTTGGTGGAGCTGTGTGGGGGCCATGCCTCGCGTGGGGTCCTGGATGCCTATCCGGGTCGGCGAGAATCGATCACCATCAGGCTGACGCCTGGGGAGCTCCGGCGGATCTTGGGCATCGAGCTGACGCTGGCCCAGATGAGCCGTGCGCTGGGGCGGCTTGGGTTCGAATGCCGAGAAGAGGGACAGGCCCTTCTTGTCAGATCGCCGGAGCACAGGAGTGATATCCAGATCCCCGCCGATCTTGTGGAGGAGGTGGCACGCCTCATCGGATATGATCGGATCCCGACGACGACGTTGGCCGGCCCCCTCCCGGATCATCCCCCTCAGCCGAGGCGTTCCCTCACGGAGCGGGTGAGAGACCTGCTGGTCGGCTGCGGCCTACAGGAAGTGATCAGCTACTCATTGGTCGGCCACCGGCTCCTGAGCAAGATCGCCCCGGGGGCGCAGGATGGGGCGCCGGATCCCCTCCGCTTGGCGAACCCGATGACGCCCGACCACGAGATGCTGCGGACGTCGCTGCTACCCAGCCTCTTGGAGTGTGTCGTCGGTAATCTTTGTCTGGACGAGCCGGGTCCCCGGCTGTTCGAGATCGGGCGAGTCTATCTCCCGCGCAAAGGGGATCTGCCCAGGGAACGAGAGATGCTTGTGATTGCCATGGCCGGCCCGGGATGCCAAAGGGGATGGAGCGAAAGGACGGTGGAGCTGGATTTCTACGACTTGAAAGGGGTCGTGGAGGAACTCCTGGTTCGGCTGAATCTGGAAGAGCCGCGTTTTTGTCGGACCGCCAGCCAGGACGTCCTTCATCCCGGTCGAGCGTTGGCCATCGAGTGGAAAGGCCTGCGGCTCGGGGTGATGGGAGAGCTTCACCCTAAGGTCGCCCGTAACTTCGAGTTCCGGGTTCCGGTGTTTCTGGCCGAGTTCGACCTGGAACTGCTCCTTGAGGCGTGTCAGGGTGATTCCCTGCGGATCGCGCCCCCACCACGCTTTCCGGCCGTGCGAAGGGACCTTGCGCTTGTGGTGGAGGAGCGAGTCGCTGTGTCGGAGTTGTTCGACCTGATCCGGCAAGCCGGTGGACCACTCCTTGCTGCGGTTGAGCTCTTCGACCTGTACCATGGCCAGGGGCTGCCGCCTGGGACCAAATCGTGCGGGGTTACGGTAACCTTCCGGTCCCCGGAGCGGACCTTAATCGATGCCGAGGTGGCCGAGATCGAGGCCCGCATAACTGATCTGCTTCAGAAGAGGACTGGGGCACGCTTGCGAGGATAGTTTTCACTTTACAAGGCTGATGTGCTTTGATAGGCTTTCGCGTGAGCAACGTCGATGAGCCAGGCGAAGCGAATCCCAGGGGGGCCATCACAGCAAGGCCTGGAAATGATTGGGGAAAAGCTCAAGGAACTGGAGGGTCGAGTAAAAGCGGCTGTTGCTCGTATCGTGAAGGTTAAGGGAGAGAAGTCGTTATTGGAGCGGAGGGTGGAGGAGCTGAAAGCCACCATCAGCGGCCGATCGGAGCAGATGAAGACCCTTGAGGCCGGACGAAAGAAGGATCAGGAGCAGCTCAGTCGCCTGCAGCGAGAACGCGACGCCGTTCGGCTCAAGATAGATCGCGTGCTGGAGGAGATTGCGAAGATCGAAGCCTCCGTCGAGCCGGAACCCTGACGCAGCATGGAACACCTGATTACTGTGATGATCCTAGGAGAGCAGTACACGATCCGGGCGACGGACGACCCCGCATACGTCCGAAAGGTGGCGCGGTATGTTGAGGAGAAGTTGGAGGCGGTGGTGACGGGTTCTCCATCTCTTCCCTCTAACAAAGCCATCGTCTTGGCCTCATTGAATATTGCAGACGAGCTCTTTAAACGTGAAACAGAGAGGGAACGGTCCGAGGCGTCGGTAGCGGCCAGGCTTGGTGAGCTATCAGATCTGTTGGGGGCCGAACTCACATCATGAACAGACGGTCCCCGTGGAGCGGCGGTTGTGATCCTCATGTCAGGGGGACGTACGTGGAGAAAGAGGGCAGTGCTCTAGGCTGCATGGGTCCTCACGGTTTTCGTGAAGCCACCTGCAGTGTTCGTGATGAGGGCGCGTGCTTCACCTCAACGGCGGAAGAAAGGGAGCCATCATCACTGCGTGGCGCGCGCGGCCCTGACTTTTCCCGGGAGAGTGTGAATTGCTGCCTGGACGGCCGCCTGGTTGACCAGGTTGACACATCACCTCTCGCACGCCAGACCGGTGGAGGGTCGTCCCCTTTCTCGTCCTTCTTCGCCGCTCATTGTCGGAGCTGATCACCTTCTCGATCTTTTCCCGCCCCGGCCTAAAGACCTTCTCGCTATTCCCTTCTCAGTGAGCCTGTTGTATCGTCGGCCGTTGCGTAAGCAGCGGTGGCGCACATAACTCGGAAGGAGGTGTACGTCCGTTGATAATCGGGCTGGCCGAGCTGGCGATCGTCCTGATCGTGGCGGTCGTCGGAGTGGTCGTCGGGTACCTACTGAGAAAGCGGATCGTCGAAAGCAGGGTGGCCGAGGCGGAGACCTTATCCAAACGGATCCTGCGCGAGGCCGAGAAGGAAGCAGAAACGAAACGCAAGGAGGCCGAACTTGAGGCCAAGGAATTCGCCTTCCAGGCGAAGGCCGATCTAGAACGGGAGAGCAAGGGTCGTCGGCAGGAGCTCCAGAATCTCGAACGTCGCTTGGCCCAGAGGGAAGAGGCGGTGGGTCGGAAGCATGAGCAAGTGGAGCGGCGCGACCGCGATCTTGGTTCACGGGAACGGGACATCGCCAACAAGGAACGGGCTACCGTTGAGAAGGAGAACCGGGGAACCCAATTGATGGAGGAGGCACAGCGGCAACTGGAGCGGATCTCCGGCCTTACAGCCGAGGAGGCCAAACGGATCTTGCTCCAGAACCTGGAGAATGAGGCCAAGCTTGAGGCGATCGCCTTATTCAAGCAGCTGGAGGACGAGACAAGGGAAGGGGCCGACCGGAAGGCCAAAGAGATACTCGCCGTCGCCATTGATCGATGTGCCACAGAGTTCGTCATGGAATCAACGGTCTCCGTGGTCGACTTACCGAACGAAGACATGAAGGGGCGGATCATCGGCCGGGAGGGAAGAAACATCCGGGCTTTCGAGCGCGCGACGGGGATCGATGTGATCGTGGATGATACCCCCGAGGCGGTGATCCTGTCCGGCTTTGATTCGATCAGGCGGGCCATCGCGAAAGAGGCGCTCCAACGACTCATCACCGACGGTCGGATCCATCCCACTCGAATTGAGGAAATGGTGGAGAAGGTCAAGGGCGAGATAGAGGATGACATCAAGAAGGCTGGAGAACAGGCAGCCTTCGAGCTGGGCATCACCGATTTGCATCCTGAGCTGGTCCGCTTGGTTGGGCGTCTCAAGTACCGAACCAGCTATTCACAGAATCAGCTCCAACACACTTCTGAAGTGGCGCAGATGGCCGCCACCATCGCGTCTGAGTTGGGGCTCGATGCCAAGGTGGCAAGGCGGGCGGGCTTGCTTCATGACATCGGAAAGTCAGCCGATGTCAACATCGAAGGAACCCATGTCACCATTTCGGCTGAACTGGCCAAGAAATACGGTGAGGACCCCAAGGTGGTGAATGCCATCGCCGCCCACCATGAAGATGTGGAGATCACCTGTCTCGAAGCTGTGGTGCTCCAAACCGCTGACACGATCTCGGCGGCCAGGCCGGGGGCGAGACGCGAACTGCTGGAAAGCTACGTGAAGCGGCTGGAAGGGTTGGAGAAAATCGCCAACTCCTTCCCCGGAGTCAGCAAGACCTACGCTATCCAGGCAGGTCGAGAGGTACGCATCATCGTGGAAAGCTCCGAGGTCTCGGACATGCAGGCGTACCAACTTTCGCGGGACATCGCAAAACGGATCGAAAAAGAGCTGCAGTACCCGGGCCATATCAAGGTCACAGTGATCCGCGAGACGCGTGCAGTCGAGTACGCCAAATAGAACAGTGCGATGTGCGGGGTCCGAAGTGCGAAGTTCGAAATCCAATACGCGAAGTAGAACGGTGCGAAGTGCGGAGTGCGATGTGCGAGGCGCGACACTAAGCCGGGTTCTGAGCGGACCTCGCACCTCGGACCTCGTACCGTAATTCTATGCGAATCCTGTTCATTGGGGACATTATCGGGAGACCCGGCCGCGACATCGTGGTGTCTGTCCTACCGCGGCTGACAGAGGAATATGAGATCGATATGGTCATCGCCAATAGCGAAAACCTCGCTGGTGGCTTCGGCGTGACCCCCGCGTTGGCGGAAGAGATGTTCGCCCTCGGTGTCGATATCCTGACCTCAGGCAACCATATCTGGGATAAGAAGGAGGTTGAGGAGTATATTGCAAAGGAGCACCGCCTGCTTCGACCTGCGAACTATCCGGAGCAGGCGCCGGGCAAGGGAAGCCTGGTAGTGGAGCAGGGTGGGTGTCCGGTCGGGGTGTTGAATCTCCAAGGGCGGGCGTTCATGCCTACCATAGATTGCCCCTTTCGGGTCGGCGACCGTGAGATCGCGCGGCTGCGCCGACAGACTGCGCTTATCTTTGTGGACTTTCACGGAGAGGCGACCGCGGAGAAGCAGGCCTTCGCCTGGTATGTGGATGGGAAGGTGTCCGCGGTGATCGGGTCCCACACCCATGTCCAGACCGCTGATGAGCGGATCCTTCCTGGAGGGACCGCGTACCTGACCGATGCCGGGATGACTGGCGGCCGCGATTCGGTGATCGGAATGAGCATTGAAGAGCCGATCGCCAGATTCGTCACTGGCCTGCCGAAGAAGTACCATCCCGCCACCGGCGCTCCCCAGCTCTGCGGCGCGGTGGTGGAGATCGACGAGCGGAGCGGCCGGGCGGTCTCGATCGTGCGGATCCAGCGGGAACCGTGAGGGGTGTGGATGTCGGCGCGGATCCTTGACGGTAGGTCCATCGCACAGGAGATTCGCCGGGAAGTCCGACTCGAGGTGGGCGAACTGACCAAGCGGACCGGTTCGGTTCCGTGCCTGGCAACGGTCCTGGTCGGGAACGATCCGGCCTCGACGACCTATGTCCGAAATAAGGTCAGGGCGTGTGAGGAGGTCGGGATCGTCTCTGTGCGGATCGACCTGCCGGCCGATCTGTCGCAAGAGGCACTCCTGCATGAGATCGCGCGCCTGAACCGCGACCCATCCGTTCACGCCGTCCTGGTACAGCTTCCCCTTCCGCCCCATATCAGTGAACGGCGGGTCCTGGAGGCGGTCCTTCCGGGCAAGGACGTTGACGGATTCCACCCTTCCAATCTGGGCGGGCTGCTGGCCGGCAGCCCTCTCTTCGTGGCCTCAACCCCTCTTGGGATTCTGGAGTTGCTGACCCGGAGCAATGTGGCGGTCGAGGGGAAGCACGCGGTGATCGTCGGGTGGAGCGTTGTGGTCGGCAAGCCGACGGCGTTCCTGCTGCTGCAACAGCAAGCGACTGTCACCATCTGCCATATCAAAACTCGGGATCTCGGCTTTCATACGCGGCAGGCCGATATACTGGTGGTGGCGGCTGGCAAGCCGGGCCTGGTCACCGGCTCGATGGTCAAGGAGGGCGCCGTGGTCATCGATGTTGGGGTCAATCGCCTCGCCGATGGAGGCATTGTGGGTGATGTAAGCTTTTCGGAGGTGGCGGAGAAGGTTTCACTGATCACGCCGGTTCCGGGTGGGGTCGGCCCGATGACAGTGGCCATGCTATTGAAGAATACCGTGCAAGCCTGCCGTCTGGCGTGCGGCGCCGCCGGTCGTCATGGCGTTGAGGTGGTTCGCTAAGTGAAAGAGCGACACGACATACGCGAGCGGAGTTACTCCGCTGGTGAACGACAGCACAGGTGCCTCTCTTGAGAGGTGTGAGAGCCCATGCTCGATGAGCTGCGCCCAGTGGATGAGGAGGCCCGCGCCGTCGATCGGGAGGACGCAGAACCTCCCATGCTGACCAAGCAAGAGGCGATCGATGAGGTCAGGCGGTGGTTCGCACAGTACAAGATCGATCCCGACCAGATCTTCGCCAGATCCGGAGAGCTGATCGTGCGGTACGGGGATCTGATTCATCACCTCGAACAGGAAACCGAGGATGGACGGTTACTCCTGCGGGCTCTCTCCCGTGGCCGGTTGATCCGGCAACAGCACCAGTCCCCAGGCCTCGAGGTGGATCATCGAAAGTGACCTACGGGAATGAGAGCTGCGGTGTCGTCTGACCCGGCGGAGGTCATCGTTGACCGGCAGGAGCGTGTCCTGCTCATCACATGGAAGGACGAGCATCGGAGCGTCTACTCGTTCGATGATCTTCGACGGGACTGTCCGTGCGCCTCGTGCGATGATGCGCGAAGCAGGCATAAGACCGGCGGTGGACTGTCTGTTCTCACCGGGCCGGTCTTGCGACGCGGCGAGACGCAGGTCACCGATTATCACGCGGTCGGGTGGTATGCCCTCAATTTTACGTGGAACGATGGGCATGACACCGGGATCTATACGTACGAATCGCTTCGGGCCAAGTGTCCCTGTGGGGAATGTCTGTCGGGAGGCACACCACGGTAAGGCGCGTTATCTCTCGACCTCGAATGTCCGGCGCGCGTGGCCTTGCGGCGGGGAACAGTTGTGAAACGTGGTTGCCACGATCCGGCGGCGGAAGGAGACGCAGTGGGTGTAGTGAAGCGGAGTCAACAGGGCCAGTAGCCAAAGGAGGGGTGGATGAAACAGGGGATGAAGCGATCAAAAGGGCGTGCAGTTTCATCGAGGTCCGCAAAGGGAAAACGGCCGGCGGCGGCCAAGGCGGTTCGTAGGCCGAAAGCGAAATCAGCCAAGCCGAAACGCAAGGTGACCCCCGCTAAGCCGAAGCGCAAGGCGACCCCTGCCAGGCCGAAGCCCAAAGCGGTGGCGGCTGCGGCCAAGGGGCCCTCCGCCACCGTTCAGCGTCGGATCGAGGCATTGGAAGAGCAGCTTCGGGCTCGAGCTCAAGACGGGGTTGAGGTCGTCCGTTGGAAACAGTACCATAGTCAGCTCCAGGAACAGGTGAAGGCCAAGGACTCCATGCTGGCGTTCAAGGATAAGGAGCTCTTGGATCTCAGGCGACAGTGTGAGGAGTTGATGACGCAGGCCAAGAAAAAGGATACGTAGGCCTCGGGGGCGGCCGATGCGGGCAGTCCAGTTGCGAGGACCGGGGATCATCGAGCTCGTTGACGTTCCAGCCCCATCCATCGGCTTTGGGGAACTGCTGTTGGAGATGAGGGCCTGTGGTCTCTGTGGGACCGATCTGGCCAAGATCTTTGGTGGGAAGAGGTCTGTGGGGCCCGTCCCACTAGGCCACGAGCTGGTGGGCGTGGTCAGGGCGGTCGGCGAGGGGGTCACTCGCTTCGTTCAGGGAGATCGGCTGGCGGTCGCGCATCATGTCCCTTGCGGGCGCTGCCGCTACTGCCTTCATGGCAGCGAGCCGATGTGTCCGCAGTTCAAGATGACCAACATTGACCCCGGCGGGTTTGCCGAGCTCGTCCGGATTCCAGCCCTGCAGGTGGAGCAGGCGGCATTTCCCCTCCCTGCTGCCCTTCCTGATGAAGCCGGCGTCTTTATGGAGCCGTTGGCCTGTGCCCTGCGAGCGGTGAAGCGATCCGACGTGCAGGCTGGCGACCGGATCGCCGTCGTTGGGGCAGGGTGCATGGGACTGCTGGTCGCTCAGGCCGTTGCGCTTCGGGGCGCGAGACCGATCTGCCTGGATCTCCGGGAGGAACGTCTCGAACTAGCCCGGACCCTAGGGCTGGAGCGCACCCTCAATGTCGCGAGATCGGAGCCGGTGCAGGCGCTCCTCGAACTCACTGAAGGGGAGGGGATCGATGGGGCCATCCTCACCGCGGTCAACGGGCCGATCCTGGAGGCCGTCCTCGGATCGTTGCGAGCGGGAGGAAGGATTAATCTCTTCGCCGATTCAGTCGGCCCGAAACATCTGCCGGTAGACCTGAGCGCCTTTTGGCACCAGGAATTCTCGTTGATTGCGACCTACTCCACCACGCCGGCGGAACTCCGGGAAGCGATCCGCATCCTGGCCAGCGGCTTGATCCAAGTCCACCCGCTCGTCAGCCACCGCTTTGACCTCACGCGATTCGAAGAGGGCGCGCGTCTTCAACGAGATGGGCGAGCCACCAAGGTCCTATTCTCCCCCATCCCGAGGGAAAACACTGATGGCGCTGAACGTCCGCAATAGGACGATGGTAGCGGCGGTTCTGCACGGCGCCAGAGATGTCCGGCTGGAGAAGGTGCCAATCCCTCCCCTGGGCCCGGAGGATCTCCTGGCCAAGGTTGAGGCCGCCTCGCTTGATTCTACCGATCGGAAGGTCTATCTTCGCGGATACCATCCGATGATCGAGATCCCGGGCCTCTTCGGGCACGAGTGGGCGGGGGTCGTCATCGCGGTGGGTGAGCGGGCTGATCCAAGGTGGCGGCCCGGGATGCGAGTAGTAGCAGCCAACTCGGCGCCCTGCAACGAGGCGGATCCATCCGCCCGGTGCCGTCCGTGTCAACGGGGTCGCCTGAGCATGTGCGAGCGACTGGTCTACAACAACGGTGCATTCGCGCCGTACATCCGGATCCCTGGACGGATTGCGTCGGTAAATCTCATTGAGCTGCCACCGGACACCCCATTCGAGGAGGCGGCGCTGGCAGAGCCGCTTGCGTGTGTCATGCACGCGATACGGCGGGTCCCCATCCGCAGCGGGGAACTCGTGGCGATCATCGGGGCCGGACCGATCGGCCTGATGTTTGTCTCGGCGCTGCGCGCCCGCTACGGGCACACGATTCGCATCCTCTCTCTGGACCATCACGACGACCGTTTGGCCTTGGCGGAAACCCTCGGGGCTGACGTAGCACTCAATACTCGTAGCGAACTTGGGCGGGATGAACTGAAGAAGGTTCTCGGGGTGGAGCGGCCCGATGTGGTTGTTGAAGCGGTAGGGAGCGAGCAGGCCCACCGAGAGGCATTTGACCTATTGGCCCGTGGGGGGGTCTTGGTGTCCTTCGGGGGGGTGGCTCGGGGGACAGTACTTCCCCTCGATCTGCATCGGCTGCATTACGAGGAGGTCCAGATTGTGCCGATCTACCATCATACGCCGACCGATTTCGCTGGAGCCGTCCGAGCGATTGTCAGTCGTGAGGTCCCCGTTGGCCCGCTGATCACGGCGCGCCTTCCGCTCTCGGAGCTGCCGATGGCTCTCGACATGGCGCAGCAGCGGACGACCCTCCGGACTATCCTGCTTCCCCAGGAAGGGGGCGAGCGGATGATGGAGTCCAGATGACACAGCGGATGCCTTTCGGTGGTGGTCTCAACCGGCCCGCATCGGTCAGAGCGTCAACTGTCTCATGACCGCCGTGCTCCCCTAGATGCTATAGTCATCGCTCGGGGGACAAGCCGGCCAAGGAAGCTCGCCAACACTCCCGCATGACTCTCGTTATTCCGGCAGCTCGGGGGCCTCTATCTTCGGGAGTTCGCCGGTCAGACTGTCCAGGAAGGCCACGAGATCCCGCTCTTCTTCGTGTGTCAAATCAAGGCGCTGCAGGTTCGAATCCTTCCGTGAATCATTCCCGCCTCCCTTATTGTAGAACGCGATGACCTCCGCTACGGTGTCGAACGCGCCATTGTGCATGTAGGGAGATCTCGACGTGACGTTCCGGAGAGTCGGGGTCTTGAATGACCCGAAATCCCTGTCCTGCTTGGTGACCAGGTAGCGTCCGGGGTCCGCGGTCAACGCACGATACTCCGGCACCCCCATCCGTTTCGCGTCAAATCGCAAGGACGCAAGAACTCCTGGATCCTTCAAGAATTCGGCCTCTGGGACGCCGAGGTTGTGGAATCCGTTGTCCGTGAGGGCTGGACCGTTGTGGCAAAGGGTGCAGCGGGCCTTTCCCTTAAAGAGTTCGAGACCTCTTTGAGCTGAAGCGGAGAGGGCGGTGAGGTTACCTGTCGCATACCGGTCGAAGGGGGAGTCGGCCGTGACGATGGTCCGTTCGAAGGCCGCAATCGCCTTCCCGATGGCGTCGGGTGTGGGGCCGGTTCCAAAGACCTGTCGGAACCGCTCCACGTAATCTGGAATGGCACGTAGCCGCTCGATGAGGAGGTCCAGGTTCTGGTTCATATGGAGGGGGTTCTGAATCGGGCCGAGGGCTTGCTTCTCGAGGGTGCTTGCCCGACCATCCCAGATCAACGTCGTGTTGTAGGCGACGTTGATGAGGGTCATGGAGGCGCGACGCTCCACCTGAGTGGGATAGGCCGGCGATTGCCGATCCTTAAAGGCCCAACCCTGATCGGGCTGGTGGCAGTGAACGCACGATCGGCTTCCATCGGCCGAGAGTCGGGAATCGAAGAACAGCATCTTGCCCAAGCTGACCTTCTCCGGTGTCATCGGATTCTGGACTGGGATCGGTACAGGGGGGAGCGGGCCGATCTCGGCAGAGGAAGCGATCGAGAGTTGCACGAGGCCGGACCCCCCCGTCAATCCTCTGGCCAGTACGGCAAGTACCACGGTGATCGTGAAAGCAAGCGCTGTTGTATTGGGACCGCGTCGCATTGCATCACCTCACGATGACTCAAGGTCTGCGATTGAAGGGTGTTGTGGCATTTGACCGGAGCCTAGCACCCTCTCTCCGAAGGATCAAGCTGGCTTTCGTGGGTGGCGCCGCGACGAAAAAAGTGTTGACAAGATCGGCTCGGAGCGATATGGATGTGTCGAATCTGCTGAGCTGCCACGCATTATGAAACACGCGTATTCAAGTGGGCGTTCGAGATGATAAGAAGACGCGGGAATGGGACGGCGGGGGTCCCGGCGGTCAGGCTTGCCCATTCGCCGAGCAATGGCGGGAAGGCTGGTGGCCGGGAAAGATCGGCTCTGATGCCGGTCCGCCGGCACCAGAATGGGCCGATTCTCGATCGAGCCGATTCCGCTTCTTCCCTGAAGCTGCGGTTTCATCATTATCGGGGTGTCCATTGGATTCTGTCGGGCGGGCCCATGGCGGAGGCGTACACCCCCGTGGTGGTTCATGACGACTGTCGGGCCTGCCTGGTCTGTGGTCGTACCACCGAGTGGTTCATGGAATTCGCGAGGCTTGCCTATCGTCTCACCGGGATGAACCTTCGCGACTGCCTTCACTGGGGCCATCTATTCGACAACCCGAAACCGCTGATCGTTCCCGCCTCCAACCTGCTTCGCTGCAATCTGGAGACCGTCGCGAGGTTGCGTGAGAGCTACTTCAGCTTAAACCAGACCTCGCGCCCCTCCCTTCAGAAGGCCTGGCCGTCCGATCGAGTCCTCTCCCAGAGCGAACGTTTTGAAGACCGACTGACCATCGTCGGCAGGATGGTAGAGCTCTGGGAGGATGGGCAGTACATCGGCTGGCCGAGCTAGACGCCGCTCGTCCGCCCGCGCTTACGTCTTCGACCCAGCGCTACGAGACGCCACTGTCCCAGTAATCCGGGCCCTCACACGTACGAACGCCGAACGAAGAGCAACAGCCGTCGTCAGTGTGTGACGCGCAGGTGTCCGGCCGGAGCGGCGAGGCGATTGACATTCTACAGCAGATGCCGTGTAGCCATGGACCGCCACGGCCAGTACGGTGAGGCGGATGAATGAACAGAGGAATATAACCCAATCGGCAGGGTCGGAGCCGTACCCAGGAGACTGGAGCTAGCGTGTAAGAGGCAGAAACATCCCGCCGTGCGATCAGGCGGCGCGAGCGTTCTCCTCGCCAAGCGTGAAGTTACAGGTCTTGGGGCTTCAACGTCTTGCGTTTGTTAGCGATGGCCCTTGTCTCTGCGGCGGCCACCAGCTCTCGCACTTTCTTGTCCAGGGCTCCGTAGAAGTCGCTCGAGACGTTGCACTTTTTTGCGGCGGCCTTGGTCCTCGTCTTGGAAACGATCAACTCAACTGGCTTTGCCTGCTTCGCCATTTCTTAGCTCCCCCTTTCGTGTGTAATGGTGTGCCTTAGTGTGAGCCCTCAGTGTGAGCAATGATACGCTGTCAGCGCTGAAACTGCAAGAGATTTTCGGCTGCTGGGTTCGTGGCTCGGGCCTGGATCCGCCGCGGTTCAGTTCCCTGCAGGAAAAATTCCTTGATGGCGTTCTTATCGTCGGGGGTGGTGGGAAGCCCTGACATGTAGTCTACCAGCACGGGCACGACGTTGTCCGGGGCGGTGAAGTCCTCAGGGGGTGTGTCCTTGAGGACTCGCTGCATGAAGCGTGTCCAGATGGGGACGGCAAGGGTGGCACTGGATTCGTGCGGTCCAAGTGAGCGCTTGGTGTCGTATCCTACCCAGACGCCAGCGACAAGGCTGGGTGTATACCCGACGAACCATGCATCGGTAGCCTCCTGGGTGGTCCCGGTCTTGGCGGCGATGGGCCTTCCGAGAACCCGCGCTCGTGAGCCGGTCCCCCGCTCGACGACCCCTTTCAGGACGTTCGTCAGAATAAAGGCCGTCTCCTCCTTCATGACCCGCCGACTCTCCGGGATGTGTTGTTCCAGAATTGCGCCTTTGTTGTCCATCACCTGCCTGATGGCATACGGTGTAGACCGCATTCCGAGGCGGGCAAGGACCCCAAAGGACGAGACCATCTCGGACAATGTGACTTCCGAGACGCCAAGGGCCAGTGCATATTCCCTCCGCAGCTCACTCGCAATGCCCATGTCGTGTGCCATGTTGATGACCGTATCAACGCCAACCCGCTCGATCAGTTTCACTGCGAGGACATTGATCGAATGCTCCAGTCCGTACCGTAGCGTAGTGGGGCCGCGGAACTTCCTGTCATAGTTGGCCGGCCTCCATTGGATTCGTTTGCCGTCCACAGGGATGACATAGCTCACGGGTGAGTCTTCGATGATCGTCGAGGGGGTGAGCCCTCGATCGAACGCGGAAGCGTAGACGAACGGCTTGAAGGCCGATCCAGGCTGTCGCCTGGCTTGCAGGGCGCGGTTGAACTTCGACCGCTCGAAGTCGTATCCGCCGACCATCGCCTTGATTCCCCCGTCCCGGGGGTCGAGAGCAAGAAGGGCACCTTCGATGTCAGGATCCTGTTCCAGCGAGAGATCGAGGCGCTTGCTTCCCTCATGGACCTTCAGCACCTGGACCTTCACCTCCATGCCCGGCTGGAACTGTTTGTCCGTTTGAGAGGTGTCCAGCCAGTCCACTTTTTCAAGGACGAGTTCGCCTTGATACCTCCCGACCTGGATCGTGATCACCCTGGGCAGCACCTTTGTCACTGTCCCGGTGAGGATCTCGCCGGCTTTCAGCGCACGGTATGACGCCGAGACCCTACCTGAGGCTTGCCCTGTCGAGGGCACATGTCTGATGGGGCGAAATCCCCTGGCCTTATCGGTTTCCCTGAGCCCTCCTATCAGGGCGTCATCGGCGCTCCGTTGCATGGGGATGTTGAGGGTGGTGTAGATCTTTAGGCCTCCATGATACACGGCGTGGGTCCCGTATTTCTCCTCCAGGCTCTGGCGAATGTGTTCGACGAAGTAGGGGCCGAGGTTTCGAGTCCTCACGAATAACGACTCATCAAACGAGACGGTGGACGCCTGAGCGGCCTGCTCGTGAGTGATAAATCCACTGTCAAGCATCCGGGCCAGGACATGGTTTCGGCGTCGGATGGCGCGCTCCTTATCGATAATAGGAGAATAATAGTTGGGGGCCCTCGGCAACCCGGCAAGGGTAGCAGTTTCTGCAAGGTTCAATTGATCCACCGACTTCTTGAAGTAGGTCTGGGCAGCGGACTCCACCCCATAGGCGCCATGTCCGAAGTAGACCTGATTGAGGTAGAGTTCAAGTATCTTGTCCTTGGAATAGTGTTTTTCGATCTCGATCGCCAGAAGGGCCTCCTTGATTTTTCTGGAAAGGTTCTTCTCAGGGGTCAGGAACAGCACCTTAGCCAACTGCTGTGTAATGGAGCTCCCACCTTCGACAGGGCGCAGGGCCCTCACGTTCGCCAGCATGGCGCGAGCGATGCCACGGAAATTAATGCCACGATGGCGGTAGAACTGCACATCCTCGACGGCGATGATTCCATTGATCAGATGCTTGGGAATCTTGTTCAACGCGACCCAGATCCGCTTCTGCTCGAAGAAGGTCGCGAAAGGCTCATCGTGATCTGAATAGAGAGTGGTCACCAGACTGGGCCGATACTCTTCCAGCGCGTCGAGGGTAGGAAGGTCCCTGAGGTAGGCGGCGAACAGCCCACCGGCGACCCCCAACGAGATTGCCGTCAACAGCAAGAAAGACCAGATCAGAGGTACAGCAGATTGGGTGAGCCGCGTCATTACGTGACGTCCATTCGGCCGCGAGACAGTTCATGAGCGGCACAAGTAACGACTATAGCAGAGCGGGTGTAGCCCCACAAGCGTTGCCGTAGTTATGCGCGCGCTGGCGCAAAGCACACGGGAAGGTTTTTGGGATTGCGACGCCAGACCCTTTGTGCTAAAAAGGCATCCACCCAGGTCACCTGGACACGAGCGATGATTGATCTGAAAGCACGAGCCCTCTCGCAGCTTCGCGTGCTTGAGCGAGGCGTAGCGGAAATCGTTTCTAGAGACGAGCTCCTTGGAAAACTCGAGCGCTCGCTTCAGACCGGTGTGCCACTCCGCGTGAAGCTCGGCGCCGATCCATCGGCTCCCGACCTTCATCTCGGTCACGTGGTCGTCCTGAGGAAGCTCCGTCAGTTCCAGGACCTGGGTCATCAGGTGATATTCCTGATAGGCGATTTCACCGGAATGATCGGCGATCCGACCGGCAAGTCAGAGACACGGAAGCCACTCGCTGTCGAGGAGGTCCAAGCCAACGCGGAGAGTTACAGGAAACAGATCTTCAAGCTCCTTGATCCACAGCGGACGGAGATCCGTTTCAACAGTGAATGGTTGGATGGAATGAGCTTCGCTGACGTGATCCGGCTGACGGCGGAGTACACTGTTGCGCGCATCCTGGAACGGGACGATTTTCAGAAGCGGTACAAGGAGGGTCGCCCTATCGGCATCCATGAGTTTCTCTACCCATTGGTTCAGGGGTACGACTCGGTGGTTCTCAAGGCCGATGTCGAGTTGGGCGGGACCGACCAGAAGTTCAACCTGCTCGTGGGAAGGGACCTCCAACGGGCCCGTGGGCAGGAGCCTCAGGTAGCGCTCATCACCCCCCTGCTCGAGGGGACCGACGGGGTTCAAAAGATGAGTAAGAGCCTGGGGAACTACATCGGCATTGACGAGTCGGCCAGGGAGATCTACGGGAAGACGATGTCCATCCCGGACTCGCTGATCGTCCGCTACGCGGACTTGGCGGCCGGGATGCCACCCGAGGCGGTCGAGGCGATTGAGCGGGGGCTCCGAGATGGCGGCCTTCATCCGCGCGAAGCCAAGGCGGACGTGGCCAAGCGCCTCGTCGGCCTCTATCACGGGGAGCAGGCGGCCGAAGAGGCAGCCCTCGAATTCGACCGGATCTTTAGAGATAAAGGTCGGCCGGATGACATTGAGATGTTTGTAGTATCCGATATCCCCGTGACCGGCACAGTCGATGTCGCTATCTTGGTTAAGAACTCAGGAGGCGCGAAAAGTCTCTCAGACGCCAGGCGACTTATCCGCCAGGGTGGAGTCAGTCTCGATGGGCAAGTGGTTCGGGACGAGCATATGATCGTTCGGATGGACCAGGAGCACCTGCTGAGGGTGGGGAAACGATTCTTCCGGAGGATCACCAGAGGCTGAAACGGCGAAAAAACACTTGACAGTCTTGATCGCTCTTGTTATAAAGAAAGACTCGAACAGAGACTCAACGCTATTGATAAGTTGCGCGCTCTGTTCTATATTGGGAATAAGGCGTTTCGATCAGCATCGAAGCCGCTTGGTTTCGATGTGTGCTCTTTGACAATAGAATATCGTTGCTACTGACTTGAGGGCGGATGAAGTCAGCCAGAGCAGGTCGCTCGGCAACGGGCAACTTGCATCGAGGCTATCACCTCGTACGTTTCGTTTCGGAGAGTTTGATCCTGGCTCAGAACGAACGCTGGCGGCGTGCCTAACCCATGCAAGTCGAGCGAGAAAGTCCCGGCAACGGGATGAGTACAGCGGCGAACGGGTGAGTAACGCGTGGGTAATCTACCCTCCAGCTCGGGATAACCTGCCGAAAGGTGGGCTAATACCGGATGATGTCCCCGTGGGGATCCTGCGGGAAGCAAAGGGGGCGAGCGTAAGCAGCTCTCACTGGAGGAGGAGCCTGCGTCCGATTAGCTAGTTGGTGGGGTAATGGCCTACCAAGGCGACGATCGGTAGCCGGCCTGAGAGGGCGACCGGCCACACTGGAACTGAGACACGGTCCAGACTCCTACGGGAGGCAGCAGTGGGGAATCTTGCGCAATGGGCGAAAGCCTGACGCAGCGACGCCGCGTGGGGGATGAAGCTTCTCGGAGTGTAAACCCCTTTCGGCCCGGACGAACAATCCCGCACGGGATCTGACGGTACGGGTATAAGAAGCCCCGGCTAACTACGTGCCAGCAGCCGCGGTAAGACGTAGGGGGCCAGCGTTGCTAGGAATAACTGGGCGTAAAGGGTTCGTAGGC
>JACQQF010000067.1 GCA_016207095.1 Candidatus Methylomirabilota bacterium
CTCGCAGGTTTCGACGGTGACCATCCGCCCCCGGTGATGCGGCGATTCCACGAGCCCAAACACCTCACCGGGAAAGCCGAACCACAGAATGACCTCACGCCCGCTCGGCGCAATCTTGTAGGTTTTGATGCGACCGGCGAGTAGTACATACACAGACTTGCCGGGATCGCTGACGCGAAACACGAAGGCGCCCTTGCGCATTCGCCGGCGTGTCGCTTGCGCAAGAAATGCAACACGGGACTTGTCGTCCAATTTACCCAGAAAGTCCGTTGTGAACAATGGCGTGATCTTCAGTCTTGGTCACTACGGGATTGTATTTACCGGAGTTTTAGCATTAGTGAGGGCAATTGTCACCCAGATGGCAGATTGGGAGGGCGTTAACGCTGAAAATCAACAAAAACGATCTCGGTAGTGCCGAGACTACCCCGTCTAAATAGAGGAGCGCAATGCAGTTCGACTGTGAACCCGTTTCGTGTCGCTTTAAAAGTTGGGGTGATCGACGTGGAACGGATTTCGCTGCCGGACAAGCATGTCGACCGCGACGCTTTTTGGGGCTGCGGGTTCGAGGAATTCCCCAAACCAGCGACCTTCCGGAAGGTGGAAGGTCCTGTTCATGCATCAGGAAGGCACATCGAGGCGGTCCTGCGGTTTAATGCTTGGAGGAGGTACCTCGAATACAGTGGACTTTGCCGTGTCATTAACTTCGATTCAAAAAGGGATTTTCCATGATTTACGAAGTGAGAACCTACAATCTCAAGCCGCATTCGTTACCTGAAGTCGAAATGCGCTTTGGCGAAGCCTACGAGAAGCGCAAGGAATACTCGGAGCTAGCGGCGATCTGGCGTACTGAAATCGGCTCGCTCAATCAGATCATTCACGTCTGGCCGTACAAGGATCTGGAGGAGCGCAATCGCATCCGTGCCACGTCGGCCAAGGGCGGTGGCGGATGGCCCCCCAAGTTTGCCGAGTTCGTAACAACCCAGTTCTCGGACATCATGATGCCCTTTGCATTCTCGCCCGAACTGAAGCCCGGGAAGATTGGGCCGTATTTCGAGATGCGAACTGATACCTACGCTTCAGGGGAGTTGCCCAAGCTCACGAAAGTATGGGAGAAGGCGTTGCCGGTGAGACAGAAGTTCGGGCCGGTGTATGCCGTTTGGTATTCCGAACTAGGCGGGCTCAACAAGTTCGTGCACGTTTACCCGTACCCGACCCTGGACGCTCTTAGCGAAACTCGAGCCAAGGAGCGCGCATCGGGGATGTGGCCGGCTTCGATGGTTGCCAAGAAAGAAGGCCTGCCCGACTATCAGCTGCTGTCCCAAGAGAGCAAGATCTTAATGCCGTTGGCGTTTTCGCCGCTGCAGTAGCACCCAGAGCAGGGGGGTCATGATCGGAAAGCGCGGTACCAAACTGGATAAGTCAAACAGTTAACTCCCAACATTCAAAGGAGATTGAACCCATGGGATTCCTTTCATCGCTGCCGACCATAAAGACTGAGGTATTTGCTTCGTTGCCGAAAAAATACCGTGATCTCGGCCAACGCAAAGCCGGCAGCGCGCCGCGTTTCAAGAATGTCGATAGTTTTCTGGAAGGGCCTGCATTCGACAGGGAGGGCAATCTCTATGTTGCTGATATTGTCTACGGCCGCATTTTCAAGGTTTCTCCGCAGGGTAACTTTGATCTCGTTGTGCAATACGACGGCGAACCTAACGGTTTGAGAATCCATAAGGACGGCAGGATTTTCATAGCAGACTACAAAAATGGAATCATGGTCCTTGATCCCAAGACCGGGGACGTTTCCCCGTTCTTGAGAACGCGGCATACGGAAAGCCTTCGAGGCGTCAATGATCTGGTCTTCTCGTCCAATGGAGATCTTTTCTTTACTGACCAAGGCATGACCGGCTTACAGGATCCCACCGGGCGCGTTTATCGTTATTCCGCCGCAGGCCACACGGAATGCCTGCTGTATAACGCGCCCAGCCCGAATGGCATCGCATTGAGTCCCAACGACGACACCCTTTACGTTGCCATGACGGTGACCGCGGAAGTGTGGAATATGGCGCCGCGCTGCGACGGCAGCTCGAAAGTCGCGAGATTTACTCAGATGATTTGTGGGGGGTTTGACGGTCTGGTGGTGGATGAGAAGGGCAACCTTGTCATTGCCAATATCCGGGTGGGCGTGCTTTGGGTGGTGTCGAACAAGGGCGAGCCGATCTATCGAATTCCGTCGTGCGGGGGAGACATGACCACCAACATGGCTTATGGCGGCCCCGATCGAAAGCAGCTTTTCATAACAGATTCGACCAACGGCAACATACTTGTAGCGGACATGCCTTTTCCTGGAAAAGTTCTCTACTCCCACTTGTAAGATCGCGCGTCGTGAAACAGATAGGGATTGTCGGTTTTAGCGAGGCCGGCCAGAAAGCGAGAGGGAGCATCGTGGAAGTTACGGCAGCATTGGGCGGCGTCCCAGGGCCATTTTGCCCGGCTTGAGCAGCTACCTTTTTTTTGACAAGGCCTGCCCCTTGAGGCCGAGTAGCCAAGTCGTACTGGTGGCAGATTTGGAACCTCCGATTTTGGTGCGGGCGAAATTGGTAATGGGAAAACGAGGGTCAGGGTCTAGCCTTCAGGGGGTCGCTAAGTTCCGTCATGGTGGACCCGGCCCGGCATCCCGATGTTTGATTTGACAGGATTCCGGCCTTCACCGAAATGACGAAATCGGAATATCTGCAGGTGTCCTTGAGTTGAGCAACGTATGCAAATCGCGTTTCTAAAGGATGAATATGGCTCAAGCGCTTCGTAATATCGTTCGGAATCACTTCATGGAAAAACTCCGGGCTGGGCAAGTCGTCTCGAAGCTCACGATCCGGATATCGCGCAGTATCGAGATTGCTCATATTGCGAAATCTTGCGGATTCGATGCGCTCTACGTGGACCTGCAGCACGGCTTGCTGTCTATCGAAACGACCAGCCAGCTCTGTATTGCGGCCCTGGGCGTTGGGATCACTCCGCTCGTTCGTGTGCCAGGCACCGAATACGTGACGCGCGTGCTCGACGGTGGGGCAATGGGTGTTGTGGTGCTGGACGTTCGTTGCGTCGCGGATGTCGAGAACGCGATTGCGCAATGCAAGTTCGAGCCCGTGGGAAAGCGATCCATTGGCGGAGGACTGCCGCAGCTGCAGTATCGAGAATGGCCGCAAGCGGAGATGGTAGAGGTCATGAATGAGGCCACTGCAGTGCTCGTACAAGTCGAAAATACCGCGGCCCTTGATTGCGTCGAGGACATTGCCGCGGTACCCGGTGTTGACGTCCTGATGATAGGGACGAACGACTTGTGCGCGTCGCTAGGGGTCCCGGGGCAGTTCGGGCACAACTCGGTGCGTGACGCGTACAAACGGGTCATTGCCGCAGCGCGAAAGCACGGCGTTTACGTGGGCGTCGGTGGCATCTCGGATAGAAAGATTGTTGCCGAGTACGTCAAGCTCGGCGCACGCCTCGTTTCCATGGGGAGCGACATTAGCCTACTGATGTCCTCTGGGACGGATAGAGCCCAGTACGCGAAGAAATTGAACGATGAAATGACAGCTCAGTAAGACCGTGCGAACTCATGGTGCTCACCGCGCCATGAGCGCGGGGAAATGCAAGTTCAGAGAAGGCTGCCGAGGGATTGGATGTAGATACCGTTGGATTTGATTCGGGAGCTTATCTGTTTTCCAGGCATTGCCAAGACTTGGTGTCTCAGGCCGACGTCGGAGGAGATCATGCGCATCATTTCAGCATTTATCGGTTGTGTGGCCGTCCTGGTAGGCCCCGTGCAGTTCACGTCCGCCCAGAACTATCCGAACCGGGCGATCCGATTCATCGTGCCGACCGCACCCACGGGCACGGCCGATGTTATCGGTCGCGTGATGGCGCAGCGATTGAGTGAGCGACTGGGACAGCCGGTGGTGGTGGACAATCGCCCGGGAGCCAGCCAGATGATCGGTGGAGATCTCGTCGCCAGGTCAGCGGCCGACGGCTATACCATGATGATCATCACTACCACATTCACCACAACCGTCGCGATTCAGCCCAAGTTAACATTCGATCCAGTGAACGACCTGACTGGCATTACGAAGATCGGTCAAGGGCCGCTGCTCCTGGTAGTGCATCCGTCGCTGCCCGTAAGGACGCTCAAGGATCTGATTGCACTCGCCCGAGCCAAACCGGGGGAGCTGACTTTTGGTTCGGCAGGCAACGGCAGTTTGGTGCATTTCGCGACCGAGGAGCTGATAGCAAGAACCAAGATCAACATGTTGCATGTGCCTTATAAGGGCGGCGCGCCAGCGGTCACCGACACGGTCAGCGGTCAGATACAGGTGTTGGTCATGACTTTGGGGACGATAGGCACTCAGTACAAAGCTCAACGCGTGCGAGCGCTCGCAGTTACCAGTGCCGAACGCTCGTCTTTCGTGCCTGAGTTGCCAACGGTGGCGGAAGCAGGCGTTCCGGGGTACGAGGCGGGAATATGGTGGGGTCTATTGGTGCCGGCCAAGACGCCCGCGGATATCGTTGCCAAACTCAATGGAGAGATTCAAAGCTCTCTCACCAGGGAGGACGTGAAATCCCGCTTCATCGCGAGCGGTACCGAACCGGTACTAGGGGTAACGCCGAAAGCATTCACTGACTATATAGCGCGCGAGATCATGCAGTGGAAGAGAATTGCCAAAGGTCTCAAGTTTCATTGATCCCCGACGATGAACGCATCGTGTGACCTTCTTCGCTGGGCTGGTACGTTGCGGCAAAGGATTCAATTGATCTAGCCGAAAGAAAATTGGAGGCCGAGATACCATGAAGACTCAAGCAGCCATCGCTTACGCGGCGAGCAAGCCGCTCGAGGTCGTCACGCTGGACCTGGATGGGCCGAAGGCCGGCGAAGTGCTCGTGGAGTTGAAGGCCACGGGCGTCTGCCACACCGACGAATTCACTCGCTCCGGCGCCGACCCGGAAGGCATCTTCCCCTGTATTTTTGGTCACGAGGGCGCGGGCATTGTCGTCGACGTGGGCCCGGGTGTCACCTCTGTGAAGAAGGGCGATCATGTCATTCCGCTCTACACGCCGGAATGCCGCCAGTGCAAGTCGTGCCTGTCGCGCAAGACGAACCTTTGCACGGCCATTCGCGCCACGCAGGGCAAGGGCGTCATGCCGGACGGCACGTCGCGCTTCTCTCTCGACCGCAAGCCGGTGTACCACTATATGGGCTGTTCCACGTTCTCGAACTACACGGTGCTGCCCGAGATTGCGGTCGCGAAGATCCGTGAGGACGCACCGTTCGACAAGGTCTGCTACATCGGCTGCGGCGTTACCACCGGTATCGGCGCCGTGATCAATACCGCAAAGGTTGAGGCGGGCGCGAGCGTTGTGGTGTTCGGCCTGGGGGGCATCGGCCTGAACGTCATTCAGGGCGCGCGCCTTATCGGCGCAGGCAAGATCGTGGGTGTTGATATCAATCCGCGCCGAAAGGTGCTTGCCGAAAAATTCGGGATGACGCACTTCGTGAATCCGAAGGAAGTCGGGGGCGACCTCGTTCAGCATCTCATCGGGCTTACGGACGGCGGCGCGGACTACAGCTTCGAGTGCGTCGGACAAGTGGACCTGATGCGCCAGGCGCTCGAATGCTGCCACCGGGGTTGGGGCGTGTCCGTGATCATCGGCGTGGCCGGCGCCGGCCAGGAGATCAAGACGCGTCCGTTTCAGCTGGTGACGGGGCGGGTGTGGAAAGGCACGGCGTTCGGCGGCGCCCGCGGCCGCTCCGACGTGCCGAAGATCGTCGACTGGTATATGGACGGCAAGATCAACATCGACGATCTCATCACGCACAAGATGCCGCTCGCGAAGATCAACGATGCGTTCGACCTCATGCACAAGGGCGAGTCGATCCGCTCCGTGGTCACGTATTGACGGGCCCGGACGGGTAAGAGGCGCGCAGGGAATTTCCGAGTAACGACCTGACTTCAAGGAGGGCCCCGATCATGGCTATCTCGCTCCATCCGTCATTGGACAATGGAATCAAGCCCGGCGCAAAGGACTTCGCCGGCGGCACGCTCACCTGCAATTGCAGCTCGCAGCCGGTGACCGTCGCGCTGAAGGGCAACGTCGCGTTCAACCATGCCTGCGGCTGCACCAAGTGCTGGAAGCCGGAAGGTGCCAAATTCTCCGTGGTCGCGGTCATTTCGCGCGACAACCTGAAGGTCACGGCCAACGAGAACAAGTTGAAAATCGTGGATCCCTCGGCGGTCATTCAGCGCTACGCGTGCACCGGCTGCGGCGTGCACCTGTACGGCCGCATTGAAAACAAGAACCATCCGTTCCATGGGCTCGACTTCGTGCACGTCGAGCTGTCGAAGGACCAGGGCTGGGCCGCACCGGAGTTCGCCGCGTTCGTGTCTTCCATCATAGAGGGCGGTGGCGCGAAGCCCGAAGAGATGAAGGCGATTCGCGCGCGCCTGAAGGATCTGGGGCTCGAGCCGTATGACTGCTTGTCCCCGACACTCATGGACCTCATCGCGACGCACACGGCGAAACAGAAAGGCGTACTCGCCGCATGAGCGCGGCCCCGTTCGGGCCGGTGAACAGTCATCGGTGCTTCGGCGGCACGGTCGGATTCTACGAGCACGCCTCGGCGACGAACGCTTGCACGATGAAGTTCGCAGTGTTCACCCCGCCGCAGGCGGAGCGCGGCAGGGTGCCGGTGCTGTACTACCTGTCGGGCCTCACGTGCACCGAGGAAACATTCATGATCAAGGCGGGTGCACAGCGGCGCGCCGCCGAGCTCGGCCTCATGCTGGTGGCCCCGGACACGAGTCCGCGCGGCGTTACGCTTCCAGGCGACAGCGACGCGTACGACTTCGGCGTGGCCGCTGGGTTCTACGTGGACGCCACGCGGGAGCCGTGGTCGAAGCACTACCGCATGTACTCGTACGTCACGGCCGAACTTCCGGCTTTGATCGACACGCATTTTGCGGCGGACCCGGGCCGGCAGGGCATATTCGGGCACTCGATGGGCGGGCACGGCGCGCTGTGCATCGGGCTCAGGAACCCAGGCGGGCGGTACCGGTCGATCTCCGCGTTCGCGCCCATCTCGACGCCGAAGCAGGTGCCGTGGGGAAGAAAAGCGTTCAACGGCTACCTCGGACCCGACGCGGGTCAGTGGGACCTGTACGATGCAACGGAGCTGGTGAGGCAAGTGAAGGATGCGCCGGGCCGGCCGCCGATTCTCGTCGATCAGGGGCTCGCCGACCAGTTCCTGGACGTGCAACTTCGTCCGCACCTGTTCGAAGAGGCGGCGCGCGCGGTCGGCTATCCGCTATCGCTGCGACGCCAACCGGGATATAACCACGGCTACTACTTCATTTCGACCTTCATCGATGATCATCTGCAGCATCACGCGCGCGTTCTGAAGGGGTGATTATCGAGGGTGGCGCACCGCATAAACGGTCGTGGACCTTCGAGGGATAACTGTGTTCGATGAAGGCTCTGGAGGAGCCTGCCGCGCGACCGATTTATCGGGGGCTCACGACATGTAATGAGAGAGAGGTTGGCCTGATTTCTAACGACACTCTGGAAAACCAGTTTCGGCGCATGCTATTTCGGCAACTGCTTGCATTGGCGTGGTTATCGATGAGGTGGCAGCGTATCTAGCCGATATCGCTCGCGCTTTGACGTTACTGTTGAGCCGCGTGCAGCTGATTGCGGCTGGTAAGTAGCGTATGCATGGTTTTTCTGGGATCGCTCACACTAAACAACAAGGCGTTCTTGCGCGATGGCTAACATGTTGCAGGTGCGACCGACGTGCCGCAGGAACCGTCATTTATCTCGCCCCAATTGGCCGCTACGACACGGGTGCGACTTCCAGTCTCAATCGGCAGCGCATTGCAAGAGGTGACGTTCAATCCTTTGTGAAGGCGATTGTCACCCAGATGGCAGATTCTGGAGGCGATGACGGTGAGAATAAAAAAAGATGATAACCGTCGTGGAGACGTTGCGCGACGGTCGCAATTTGAACGGGTTTCGCTTGCATGGAAAACTAAGCGCGCAAACCACTTGAGGCGTACGATTGCCTCAGAGGCTTTTATGTGTGTACGCCGCACTTTTTCCGCAAAGTAGGGCGGAGGCTGCAGCGGAGTCCTGTTTGATGAGCCCACAGCTGTGAGGAAAGGGATGGAGAAAGGAGAAAAAGTAGGGCATGACTGGCACGCGGACGTGCATCAGGCGCTGCATGATGCTCGCATCACGGTTGTCGCTTACGTTCCCGATGGCGGGCACCGTCGGCTGATCGAGTTATGTCGCGCGGATCCAATGATGCGGGCAGTACCACTGGCCTGCGAGTCCGAAGGTCCATGCCTGCTCGCCGGGGCGTGGCTTGGGGGCCAGCGCGGCGTGCTGTTGATGCAATCGAGCGGCCTTGGCAATTGCATCAACAACTTTGGTCTGATTAAGGCCGGGCAGTTCCCGTTCCTGACGCTTATCACCGTGCGTGGCAGTTGGGGCGAAGCCAACCCGTGGATGCTTTATATGGGGCGCAGGACGCGGCCACTACTTGAGCTCGCTGATTTTCATGCCTATGAGGTCGATGCGGCGGTAGATGCGGCACCCACTGTCACGGCTGCGGCGCAAATGGTTTTTGCCTGTTCATCCGGGGCGGGTGTCATGCTTACGCAAAGACTATTTGGTGCCAAGAGGTTTGACCAATGACAAATAAGGCACGCAAGTCCGACCTCGACCGACGCGACGTGATCAAACGCATACTTTCCGGTAACGACGAGGTCTTGGCCATTGGCGGGCTTGGCAACGCAGGTTACGATCTCGTCGCGGCACGCGGCGAGCACCCGCTCAATTTCACCATTCACGGCGCAGGCATGGGCGGCGCTCCAACCGTCGGGCTCGGGCTTGCGCTGGCACAACCCCGACGTCGCGTGGTGGTGGTTTTAGGCGACGGCGACATGCTCATGGGGACAGTTTCGCTCGCAACTATCGCGGCGCAGCGTCCAGGTAACCTCGCGATTCTGGTGATGGACAATGAACGATACCAGGAAACTGGCGCGCAGGCGACGGCGACAGGTATGGGCGTCGACCTAGCTGGCATGGCTGCAGCAGCAGGCTTTCGTGTTGCGTTGACGCTCGACGACGCCGCTCGCATTGACGATGCGGTAGACAAAGTACTGCGAGCGCCGGGGCCGGTGTTCGTGAACGTTAAGATCAGTGACGTGCCGGCGCAACAGTTACCGAAGGTGCGTGATGGTGTTTTGATGAAACTAAGGTTCAGGGGTCGCCTTGGCATCGATTGAGTTGTGATTCACCAGCAAGCTGGCTGCTGGCAGTGGTTTGGTTTTCGCTGGGAGGGCGCAAATTATGGGTCACGATGCCTTCCATGATAGTGAAGTCAATCGGGTCGATAAAGCTGCGTTGCCCGAGACGACCTTCAAGTGGGAAATCTACGTCAGATTGCGTACAAATTGACGATTCGTCTAGGCTGACTCGGGCCGGTCGTGCATTTGTCGATATCGGCCACGCAGCGCCGGTTCGTGGAGCGAGAGGACACCATGAAAAATGGTAGACAGGGAAGTACTCTGAGATTCAACGAAAACGATCTGGTTCGCGAGCGATACGACCATCTAATCGGCGGTCAATGGACTGCGCCTGCCAATGGGCGCTATTTCGACGGCATCAATCCATCGACCGGAGTCAAGCTTGGCACGTTCGCCCGTGGCTGCGACGAAGACGTTGACCGGGCGGTCAGGAGCGCCGAAATCGGCTTCAAGAAATGGTTCGAGCGCGATGCACACAGGCGCGGCCAGATTCTCTATCGTGCGGCGCAATTGATGCGCGACCACAAGGACCGGTTGAGCTATCTTGAGTCCCTGGATACGGGAAAACCGCTTTCGGTTTCCGCACGTGACGTCGAAATCTGCGCGCGCTATTTCGAGTATTACGCGGGCGCTGCCGATAAGTTGTTCGGTGAAGTCATACCCGCACCCGGCAAGCACCTGGTGTATACCCTGCGCGAACCCTACGGAGTGGTGGGCCATATCATTCCGTGGAACGGTCCGATCAGCCAGGCTGGGCGTGGCGTCGCGCCTTCGCTTGCGGCAGGGAACGCGGTCGTCGTCAAACCCGCGGAACAGACCTGTATTACTGCGCTCGAGATCGCTTTATTGTGCATTGAAGCGGGATTGCCGCCGGATGCATTCAATGTGGTGACCGGCACCGGTGAAGAGGCCGGTCGCGCGTTGGTGAACCACCATGGCGTGCGCAAGCTCTCCTTTACCGGCTCGGTCGAGGTCGGGAAGCTGGTGATGAAAGGAGCGGCCGACCGCATCGTGCCGGTGAGCCTGGAACTGGGGGGCAAGTCGCCTTTCGTCGTTTTCGAGGATGCGGACGTGGAGGGCGCGGCTCAACAAGCCGGCAGGACCGTTGTCGCCAATACCGGGCAAATATGCTCCGCGGGCACGCGCCACATCGTTCAGCGTTCAGTCGCGAAGCGCTTTACCGACAGGCTCGTCGAGTACATGGGGAAAGTAACATTGGGACCCGCGTTGGACGATCCGCAGGTCGGTCCTCTTGTTAACGAAGAGCAATTGAGACGCGTGCTGAATTACGTTGAAATTGGCAAGCGGGAAGGCGCGCGCTGCATTCTCGGCGGCACTCGGCCTCAAGACCCCAAACTGAAGAACGGCTATTTTGTTTTGCCAACGGTATTCGTCGACGTCCAGAACCATATGACGATTGCGCGCGAAGAGATCTTTGGCCCGGTTGCCAGCGTAATCGTGTTTGATACCGAAGATGAGGCAGTATCAATTGCGAACGACACGGATTACGGACTTGCTGGTGCAGTGTGGTCGAAGGATGCCAGCCGGGCCCACCGTGTGGCGGGCAAGATCCAGGCTGGCCAGATTTACATAAATTGCTATCAAGCGGTGCAGGTGGAGGCCCCCTTTGGC
Organism: Candidatus Methylomirabilota bacterium; assembly: GCA_016207095.1. GTDB lineage: Bacteria > Methylomirabilota > Methylomirabilia > Methylomirabilales > Methylomirabilaceae > Methylomirabilis. The sequence goes on from JACQQF010000067.1 coordinate 10,980, forward strand.
GGCTACAAGCAAAGTGGGGTGGGCCGGGAGAAAGGAATCGAAGCACTGCATCATTACACGCAACTCAAGACGGTGATGTTGCCCACGGTGGGATGACGTCAAGGGAGGCGTTTCAGGGGCCGCACTTTGCTTGACCTGAGGCCAGGCTGCTGGAAGAGGCTACATTCTATTGTTGGTGCTCAACTTCACATCTGGGCCGCTAGCACGCTGGAGTGTTCCTGGCTACCGGTACTGGCAACGAACGTGCACAGGTCGGTGACATTTTCGATGAACGACACGCTTCGCGAAATAAATAAACGCAACGGGCGTGCATCGCGCGGTACTCGTGCCAACTTCGTGGAAGGGTGTCGTTGCCCCAGAACTCGTCGCAGCCGCTATGCCAGAGGGATACACTATCATGAAAGTTAATCTCGGCCATGCCATCGCGCGCCATTTACGTTGGCTAAACTTCGATCCACTTAAGGATTTTGCGCCCATTACGCTATTCGCTATGCCTGGCACCGTATTTGCCTCAAGTAATGCACTGCCAATAAGTTTCTTCAACAATTGATCGTCGCCGCAAAAGCCAAGCCAGAAGACATCACCATAAGGAGGCGACCTGTTTTGGCATTTTCGCGTCTGCTAATATTCTGGCGAGCATTGTAAACAAGCTTTACTCGGGGATTGCCGAAGCCTGTTGCAAACTTGGGGATCCGCAGCGCCTTGATGCGACAAGGACTTGAGCCCAATGTGCTCAGCCCCATCTACTTCGGTATATGCATCAAAGAGGAAACGGAAAAAGTAGGGTAAGGTAATTCGCGCTACACGATAGTCCGGGGATAAAACAGGTTCGCTTGTGGACATGAATCCGGGCGACACGTTGAATTGATCTTGCATTTCCAGAATTCGATAAATTTGTGCTTGATTGAAGTCGATGCCGCTGTTGCCGGTGTATGAGTTGAATCCACATAGGGAGGAAGCGGCATTGTCGGTTGTGTACTTCATTCGCGGTCAGCGGTCCGAATAGTCGAGAGAGTCGTCGAGATCACGGTGAGTGCTGTCAGTATGCGGATCAATCGGAGTGGCTTCCGAATCAGGGACGTAAGGCAATGTAGTTTTGGCGCGCTAAATATTTTGTGTAGAAGGAGGCGGCATCATGAATGTGACGATTTCCCGCGGTCTTGACGGTGTGGTTGTTGATGAGACCGCAGTGTGTCTAGCGGACAAGCAGACCGACCGGCTCTATTATCGCGGCTACCCCATCGAAGAGCTTGCCACGAATGCGAGCTACGAGGAGGTGGCCTATCTCGTGGTGCTGGGCGAGCTGCCCGATGCGGCGCAGCTCGCGGCGTATCGCGACAGCCTGCGGCGTTCGCGCGCGCTGCCACCCGCACTGGCCTCGGTGCTGGAGCAGGTGCCGAAAGACACGCATCCCATGGACGTGCTGCGGACCGGCTGCTCGATGCTCGGCAATCTCGAGCCGGAGACCAAGGAATATGGCCTCGAAGCGGTGGGTGCCCGGCTTGCCGCGTGCCTGCCCTCGATGCTGTTCTACTGGCATCACTTCCACGCGTCCGGAAAGCGCATCGAGACCGACACCGGCGAGCCCGACCTCGCGGGGCACATTCTCCACCTGCTGCATGGAAGCGCGCCCTCCGATTCCGCGCGACGGGCGATCGAAGTCTCGCTCATCGTCTACGCGGAGCATGATTTCAACGCGTCGACCTTCGCCGCGCGGGTGGCGGCTTCGACGCTGACCGACGCGCATTCGGCCTTCGTTGCCGCGATCTGCGCGCTGCGCGGCGCGCTGCATGGCAGCGCCAACGCGGCGGTGCTGCGCTTCCTGCAGCGATTCAATGCGCCGGACCAGGCGGAGACCGCGGTCCTCGAGATGATCGCGCAGAAGAAGCGGGTTCCCGGCTTCGGGCAGCGCGCGTACTCCAAGGCGGACCCGCGCAATGCGGTCAACCGCGAGTGGGCGAGGAAGCTGGCAACCGATTCCGCAAGCCGTAACCTTTATGACGTCGCCGAGCGCGTCGAGACCGTGCTCCTGAACGAGCGCGGTATGTTCGCCAACCTCGATTACTACACGGCGCTGATCTACCGCGATTGCGGTTTGCCGGTCGCGCTTTTCCCGCCGATGTTCCTGCTCGCGCGCGTGTGCGGTCTCGTCGCCCACATCGCGGAGCAGCGCGCGAACAACCGGATCATTCATCCGAGCTCGCGCTACGTCGGCCCGGCGCCGCGGCCGTTCGTTGCGCTGGACTCACGCGCCGCTGTGGCCCCCGGCACTTGAGGGATGCTGAAATGAGATTCGGGAAACAGATCAGGGAACACGTTGAACGCGCCGCGCGCGCCAAGGCGATGGGCGGGCCCGAGAAACTCGCCCGGCGCAAGGCGGCCGGGGCGCTCGACGTACGCGAGCGCATCGACCGGCTGCTGGATCCCGGCAGCTTCCGCGAGTCGGGATTGTTCGGCGTGTCCTACATTCCCGAAATGCGCGATGCGACTCCGTGCGACGGCAAGGTGACCGGCTTTGGCAAGGTCGAGGGGCGGCGGGTGGGCGTCGTCGGCTATGACTTCACGGTAAAGGGTTCGTCCTCGAGCTACACCAAC
>JACQQF010000068.1 GCA_016207095.1 Candidatus Methylomirabilota bacterium
CTGGGATACGTTCTTGGCTCCATAGAACAGCGAGGTTGAGAGTGTGCCGTTCTCGTAGCCGTAGATGTTGCTTTGGTTCGCCTTGACCAAATCCTTGTTGTCGGACTGGAAATAGCGCCGCACACGGAGGAGTCTGTCGGCAGAGCGGTACTCAGTCTTGAGGGTCTCCTGCTCCTCCTCGGTTGTCCGATAGGCAATCTCGATCCAGCTCTCGTTGTCGTCGGTCGGGAACTTGGGGAAGTCAATCTCGCGGCTGAACTTCGCCCCGCCTTCCTCGTAGAATGTCCGAACCGCCGTTAGAAGGGCCGTCTTCCCTGTGTTGTTCTCCCCAACGAGGAGGCAGTAGTCATCAAGCACGCAACTCAGGTCCTTTACCGATCGGAAGTTGTGGAGTTGGATGCTCCCGGCCTTCATTGCGTGCGCTCCTCAATCTCGAGGTGAATTGCCTTTGCCTGCCCAACGTGCTGCATCACCCGCGGGCCGTGAAGCGGACCGCGGGGTGCATGCAGAGGTTAGCTCGGCGTCCCGTTGATTGTAGTCTCCGAAAACGCCCCCAAAGCCACCACATTCTGTTCCTGTCACAAGTTGTGCACGATCACTTGAGTCGGTCCGTTCATCTCCTCGGCACTCGCACGGACGTGCCGATGGTGCGTGAACAAGATGATCTGCGTACGCGATGCCACGTCGGCGAGGACGCGAAGGCCCGCCGCGGTTCGTTCATCATCGAACTGCACCAACACGTCATCAACGATGAAGGGTAGCGGCTCGCTGGTCGCGCAGGACGCTTCGACGGCCGCGAGACGGAGCGCGAGGAAGAGCTGGTCTCGCGTGCCCTCGCTCATGCCATGGGCGGGCACGCGCTTCCCGTCGGGTCGCACGCCGGCCAGGATGGGACGATCGTCGTCCATGTCGGCTTCGAGCCGCTCGAAGCTGCGGAGGGTCATCTCTCGGAAGTGCTCGCCGGCACGCAGCAGCAGCGGGGCCTGATTACGGCGGCGGTAGTCGTCGATCCTCCTTGCCAGGAGTGTCGACGCCACGCGAAGACGGGCGTACCTAACGACGTCCTCGCGGAGCTTCGCTAGCGTCGACTGGATCTCCTCGGCCTTCTCGCTCGCGGCCGAGGGGCCGTGGAGCAGCCCCAGTTGCGCCTGCGCCGTGGCTCGTGCGTCGCGCGCCGCCGCGAGATTCTTCTCCGTTTCGACGAGAAGCGCCCTAATCTCCCCAAGTCGAACGTCTATTGTGTCACGGTCCACACCTGCCGCTTCGGCTTCGAGCTCCACGATCGACGCTCCGTCGCCGCTGTGAACGAGGTCCCGCTCGACGCGCTCCATCTCCTTGCGGCACGTCCGAAGCTCGGTGCTTGTCTGTTCGACCACCGCGAGATCGACATCCGGGCCGCAACGTGCTTCGGCGCGCAGTATCACGAGCGCGTGCTGTGCTGTCTTCACCGCTGCGGCGTCCCGCGTAATGTCGCCCTCAAGATGGGCCTGCCGTTCACGCGCCTGCCGACGTCGCTCCTCTTCTCGGAGTGCATCGGCCAGCCGCTTGTGCACGGCCTCGACCCACCGGTCTTCGCTGTCCTGCTCGACGGTCTCGCCAAGACGCAGGACAAGTGCACGCACGTCATCGCGGAACTTTTCGGCATCGCGGTCGATCCCCGCAATCCGGGCGTCGTAGTCGGCCGCCTCGTCGAGCGCACGTAGGACCTTCTCGGTGGCGTCGAGTGTGGCAAGCACCTCGTCGGGCGGTGCGGCACCGTCGGGCAGAAGGCCGCCGGTCGCCTCCGTCCACTTGAGCTGCCACTCGTCGATCTCCGTCTGAGCCGCGCGCTTCGCCTTCTCTGCATCGATGGCCGCCTGGTCGGTTTCGCTCGTCCGGCGCGCGTGTTCGCTTCGCGCGTGATTCTCCTTCTCGACGCGCTGCCGCAGTCTCTCCGCCGCCGCAAGGGTCGCCGCCAGCCCCGCAACGGAACGCGCGGCCGGATCGAGTGCCGTCATCGCAGCGCGCAGACTCTTCACCTGCCTCTCGATCCACGCGTCGAGTCGTTCCACCTTCACGCGCGCCTCGGCAAGTGCCTGCGATCGCTCGAGCAGCCGTTCGAAGTCCGTCCGCCACGCGCGCGCGTCCTCGATCGACGGTGGCGTGGTGAGCACGGGTTTCCACAGGGCACGCCAGTCGGACTCGATCGCGGCCGCCATTTCCTTCTGCCGCCGCCCGTCTGCCTCCGCGTCCTCCGTCTGCTTGCTGAGGAGTTCGCGGTCCTCCAGGTACTGCGCAAGCTTTGCGACGTGCGCCGCCTCATCACGCAGCCGGTCGGCGACATCGTCTGCCTCCTTCACAGCGCGCGGATAGAGTTCGATGAGCTTCCCCTTGCCTAGGAGCTCACGCGCCTTCTCGGTGACGTCGCGGTCCTTCTCCCAGTGTTCGCGAAGGAGTTCAAATGCCGCATCGCGGCGCGCTCGGATCAACGCGAGATCCTCCACGGTCGGGATGGCCTTCTTGGTGTGGAGGGTCTCGATCTTGACGCCCAACTCCCGAGTCTCCTTGTCGAGGCGCTGGCGTTCGGACTTGGTCGCACGGGCGACATCGTGGAGTTCCTTCTCCCGCGCCTCGAACCGCGCGATCCCGGCCGCGCTTGGCGTGCGCAACTCCTCCAGCCGGTCGGCAGTCGTCGCGGGGAAACCGAGCTTTTCGAGCATGGTGTCGCGCTGCTCAGTGAACCGCTTCACCGCGTGTGCGGCCGTCTCTCGTTCGTCCTCGGCGTCGCCACGGCGTCGGGCCTCGTTGATCGCGACGACGAATCTCTCGGCATCGCGCGTGGGTGGAAGCTGGGAGGCCTCGCGCTGCAGGGCCTCTATCTGCTCGCTCGCCTTCGCACCGTCCCGGACGGCGGTCGCCAAGCGCTCCTCCAATCGTTCGCGCTCCGCCGCGAGCTTCTGGATACGGCTGCGGCGGCTGACGAAGACCCTTAGCGCGGCTGCTGTCTCGAGATCGAGATCCGGACGCCACTCGGCGAGCAGGCGCTTCGCCAGCGCGCGCCGCTCGCCGCGCTGCCCGATAAGCTTAGGCCGGTCCCCGAGCGCCTTGCGATGCTTCCCCAACTCGACGTGAAGTTGGTTCACGGCATCGGACTCGGCCACGAGCGGCGGAGTCGGGCCGAGTCGCTCGACGAGGTCCTTCTGCTCGCGCAGCTCGCTCTCCGCCCGTTCGAGACTCTGCGTAGCAGTGCGAAGTGCCGTCTCTACCTCCTCACGTCGCTTCGGAAAGTCCTCGGGGAGGAGCATGGCGTCCGTAAGCGCGGCGAGACGCTCTTTAAGACCGTTGCGCTCGGCACGCATGGGCAGGACGCGCTTCACCCTTTCGATCCGCGATCATTCGCGGGCCAACTCCTGCTCTTGCTCCAAGAGCCGCGTGACCGCCTCCGCGGCGCCGCGCGACGCCTGCTCCCGACGTGCCCACTCGTCAGCAGAGACGGTCGCCTCTCGCTGTGCCGTGCGGAGTTCGCGGAGCTTGCCGACACCTTGGTTCACAGTGCGCTGGTGGCCGCGCGGCGCAAAGAGCGCCGAGGCCTCGTCCTCGAGTGTGCTGCGCATCTTCCGGAGATGCGAGACTCCGGAGCCCGCTGCGAAGAGACTTTCGCCCAGATCGCCGCGGCCTTCGAGGATGTCGTGGCCGCCTTGCACGAGACGGGCGTGATCGATCCCCCAGAACATCTCGAACTTCTCGGCGCTCTCGCCGGCCAGGAACCGGTCCAGCGCATGATCATCGAGGCGCGTCTCGTCGGGCGCGAGCAGCGTGTTCTTGCTCCCCTTGCGCCGCACGAACCTGATCTCTGTTCCGTCCGAGTGGCGCAGACGCCCGCCAATGCGAAGTGCCTCGTAGGGATGCTGGAAAGCATCGGGTGTTTGTCCCGGGATGCCGTAGAGCAACGCGTGGAGCGCGCGTAGTGCGGAGCTCTTCCCGGCCTCGTTGGGTCCGAAGACCACGTGGAGGCCAGGGTTGCCCCCGCTCAGATCAAGCCTCTGACCGCTGAACCGTCCGAACGCCCTCAGTTCCAGTTCGAGGAGTTTCACGAAGCCGACCTCTGTCGAGCGATTCGCGCGAGGAGAAGCTCTCGTGCATCGACGACCATCCGGGCGAGGGTCTCCGGCGCGTGGGGATCGACCGCGTCGTCACCGTCAAGCAGTTCCCTCGGCAACACGCCGCGGACGTCGGCGAGCGCTGCGCGTAGCGCCTCGATCTCCGCCGGATCGGCCGCGGCCGACTCGATGTCGCGGATGAGACTCCCGATCGCGTCGTCGCGCGCCGCGAGCTGCGGGAGATCGACCGGACGCTCGGTCGCGAACCGCACCTTCTCGATCCAGACGTCCCCCGAGCCAACGCCGGCTGCAAGCGCTCGGACTTCCTGCATCCAACGATCGGGATCGGAAGCGATCTCCTCGTGGCAGGCCGCACGCCCGTAGACCTCGACGCGGACCGCCAGCGGGCGGCCATCCGAACGATCGGCCTCGGACGTAATGGCCCGCCCGACGGCATCCAGCACGTCATCGGTCGATGAAGCTCCGTCGGCATCGACGCGACTGACGGCCCAACGCAGGACGTCAACGGGGCGCTCCTCGACCTGCTTGACCGCGCCGTTCTCGACCGTCACGAGCGTGCAGCCCTTTGGACCGGTCTCGCGCGCGTGACGGCCCTGCAGATTCCCCGGGAAGACGATCCAGGGGACTTGCGACACGACCTCCCGCTTGTGAATGTGCCCCAGGGCCCAGTAGTGATAGCCCTTCTGCGCGAGGACCTGCGACGACGTCGGCGCGTATGGCGCGTGCCCCGGGCGCCCGTCGAGGCTCGTGTGGAGCAGGCCGACATGGAAGAGGGTTCCGTCGGCCGCCGGATATGCGGCCGCGAGATCCGCAGTGATCTCCCGGTTCGCGTAGCCCTGCCCGTGGACGGCGACATTGAGCGCCTCGACGATGCGTGTCTCGGGCCTCTTCGAGGAGAAAAGATGCACGTTGTCGGGCGGACGCAGGTACTTGGTGATATTGCTCGCGGCGTCGTGGTTGCCCGCGACGACGAAGACCGGGATCTGTGCCTCTCGAAGTCGCGCCATCTGATCGACGAAGAAGAGGCCAGTGCGGTAGTCCTTCCAGTCGCCGTCGTAGAGGTCGCCGGCGAGCAGGACAAACGCCACTTCCTCGTCGATTGCCAAGCCAACGAGGTTCTCGAACGCACGCCGTGTGGCACCACGCACAGTCTCCACAGGCGCCGACTCGTAGCGGTCGAGCCCAACGAGCGGGCTGTCGAGGTGCACATCGGCAGCATGTAGGAAGCGAAACATCTCACTCGCTCCTCGATTCGGTTGGGCTAACGCGACGGCTCTGCGGCAGCGATCAGCCGTCCGTAGCAACCGGTTGTTCGCCTCTTTTATCCTTCTTCATCTCTTCGATGGCCAGGTAGAACCGCTTGATCATGGGATCACATTTCACGTCTGTTCTGCGAATCGGACGCACAAGCCGGATTCCATCGATGGAACGACACCGGCTCAGGGCCACGTACACTTGGCCGGATGCGAAAGCACCGTGACCGAGGTCCACCAATACGTTTCCTAATGTCTTCCCTTGGCTCTTATGGATTGTCACAGCCCAGGCAAGCATCAGCGGGTACTGTGTGTACTGGCCTACCTTGCGAGCCACAATTCGGTCTTGCTCAGCATCGTAGGCATACTTGTAAGTCTCCCAAGTCACCGGGAGTACATCGCACACCGTGCCACGGGAGTCGCTGAGAAGTTCCGCACGGATACTTCCTTGGCGAAGTTCGCGTACAATGCCGAGCGTTCCGTTGACCCACCGTCGTTGTTCATCGTTCTTTGTAAACATCACGTGAGCATCAGCCTTCAACCTTAGATCAATAGGCGACGGCAGCTTATCCTCCTCGATGTGAAACTGGCCTTCGATTTTACCCTGGAACGAGTACTCTCTCGATAGCAGGCGCTGTAGTTCGTCTCTGTTGATCTGGTCTGCGCCATTGTTCGTGCAGGTCAGAGTGATGTCAGGGGTTAAACTTTCTCTTTGGAAACACTGCCGGTTCACTTCGGTTGTTACGAAGTCAAGATCGTCTCCGATACGAATCCGGTTCAGCAGGTCAACGAATGCACCATCCTCTTGCCGGTAGACGGAGGTCAACTCCATTGGCACGAGGGAAGTTCCCTGTAGGCTGAAAGAGCTGAAGAAATACGGACTCGCGTACCCTTTCGCTCTCAACATATTCCACTCATGCCTTGGCACTACTGGCGGCAACTGGAAAAGGTCACCGACGAGGAGCAACTGGACGCCACCGAACGGCGCGGTGCTCGACCGGTTCTTTCGGAGGAACTTGTCGATGCTATCCATGAGATCACATCGTACCATAGAGACCTCATCGATGATCAGGAGTTGAAGTTTTTGGTAAAGCCTCCTATCATATAAGGGTTTGATGTCTTGGTCTTCGTGGATCTTAGGAGGGAGCTGGAAAAATGAGTGAATAGTCACGCCGCCAACGTTCAAGGCAGCCACACCAGTTGGGGCCACAACAGCCAGCCTCTTCTCTAGAACGGTTCGTAGATATTGAATCAACGTTGACTTGCCGGTGCCAGCATTGCCAGTGACGAAGACCACTGGGCAACCAGCATCAAGCAAAGACTTGACTGTTCTATACTCGTCCGAGATGTGAACCCCTTCGAGAGAGTTTTTGGATACCGGGCTGGGAACTTTCCGCGAAGGCTCACGCGTCGCTCGCCTATTGAGTTCACCGATATCAACAGGCTTAACACCTAGGAGTTTCTTGACGGTATCCAGTATGCTCATCATTCTCCAATTCTATCAGGCAACCGCCCAATTTCAGCCGACCGATCGCCGTAGCAAAGTGAGAAGACAACGGGGTCGTATAGCCATCAGCTGTACCCCTGCGAGCTCATTTTCGGTTCTTGAGTATCTTCTGCCAGAACAGGTATTCCGCATCAAGGAGCCGTTTAATGTACCGATCGTCTCGCGGGATGCACAGATGCACTTCCGGCAGTCCCGGAAGGTAACAGTAGAAATCGATCGACGAAAGGTGGGTCACGGCCAAAATGTGTTGCAATTGGCCATAATAATTATCGGGGACGGCCCGAGACGTTGACACCTTGCGATAAACACTCTCACCGCATTTGATTTCAACGACTGCACTTCCATCCGCCGCCAACCCATCCACACTGGCCCGTTGCCATTCATGCTTCGCACTTTGGAGGCAGGCCGGATTAACGCGAATGCCAACTTTGGTTTCGTAGCTTTTTCTCGCCTCAGGCTCCAGCGCGATCCCCCTCTCCATGTCGCGGTTCTTGAAGTTTGTATTCGTCCCCTCACACTTTTCCTGCAGCAGGTAGGCCGCGCTCTTCCAAGGATTTTCTCCCATGATCGTCGGGGCATCGGATGCCCCAATTCCTTGATTACGCCACTTAAGCCACTCCTCGGTCCCTTGTTGGAGATTTACGATTGTGTAAAACATGTTGCTCCTCGGTCTAACACTATGATTAAGGCTGGGAACTTCCCGCAAAGGCTCACGCGTCGCTCGCCTGTTGAGTTCACCGATGTCAACAGGCTTAACACCTAGGAGTCTCCTGATGGTATCCAGTATGCTCATATTCTCCAATTCTATCGGGCGAACTATTGAGTATACTGCCAACTGTCTGGCGGTGTAGCAAGGGAGCTACACCGCCACTCTTCGGAACCAAAATCACTCACCATATCCCACACTTCTCTCCCCATTGTCAAGACCCCACCCGTACTGAGATATCCCGTCAATCTGGCAGTATATCCAGATACCAGCCCGCCGTATAGCACGCTCACCGAACCTCCACCCGAAACGTCTTGAGCGGCCGCTCCGCCTCCTCCCTCCCACACACCCTGACCATCTCACCCAGAGCGGTGAGTTCCGTCCCTTCGACCCTTCGACTTGGCTCAGGGCAGGCTTGGCTCAGGACAGGATCCGCGGAGGAGATGGGCCACAAAAGAGTGCTGAACGCTTTGGCATGGCTGAGGTCTCCCGGAAACAGCGCGGCCCTTCGGGGCTTTTCGTGCCCCAAAGGGCCGTCATACGCATTCCGCTCCTGGAGCCGCTCGATCATGAGTGAGTACTCGAAATCCCCCTCACCTTCATCCTCTCCCCCGGTGGGGAGAGGGGACACGGGAGGTATCGTTCCGAAAGGTCCCCTCACCTTCATCCTCTCCCCCGGCGGGGAGAGGAGACACGGGAGGTATCGTTCCGAAAGTCCCCCTCACCCACACCCTCTCCCCCAGCTGGGGAGAGGGGAATTAAACAGTGGTTCCTCTCCCACAAGTGGGGAGAGGGGTCTGAGGGGTGAATGACGGACTTTCATGCCCATGGGAGCGCCGCAGGCGGATGAAGTATTGCGAGGCGGCCGATGACTGTCAAGGCTCGCTCCCGCCTGGCGTGCCCTCCACCTGGAAGCTCTTGACCATGATTATTGAGACCCCAATCATCCGACCTTCTTTAACTCCTCACGTATCAGGCGGCGGCATTCCGGCAGCCGCGGGGTCTGCGGGCAAGCCGAAGCCAAAGGCGTCACGGCGACTGAGGGGGAAGGATCCATCGGTCAGCCGGAATCGTTGGCGGCCGGTTCCGCACTCCGGCGGCGCGGAGGATCCGTTCTGGAACATCCTCCTCTCCCTGAATGATGTGGTTATTGCTATAGGTCAGATTGGTGGGGTAGGACACGCCGCCATCCGAGTAGGGACAAACGTTGAAAAAACCTTCGTCCGAATATGGAGGAAAACCAAATGGTGGATTAGGGAGTAGCAGATAGATGCCATTGTTGATGACCTCATCCAACAGATGAGGCGCTTGCCGCCAATAATTGCCTACGTAGCTGATGTCGCCGTAGGTGACGCAGCCGCCGCTATCGCTGCCATACGGTAAAGGAGGGATGTAGGAATAAGGGAGCGGATCACCAGGTTGAGGCGGGGGACCGAAGTCCGTAACCCCGATGGGATCATCGAAGGAAACGTTATTTTTCAGCTCAATATAGCGACTTCCTCCATCGGTGTAGAATATGTTGCCACCGCCCGTCGGGCGCTTGTTGGAAGCCACGTTGCCCTCGATCAAAAGACCATTGGCCGGTGAAGTTCCCTGCTGACCGGTTGTATAGATGGCGCCACCGTCCCAGAGGACGTTGAGGAAACTGTAGATGCGATTGTTGAGTATCTTGTTATCGCTGTTGGGCGTTGGCTTGGTAATGATTCCCCATTCTCCGCTCACCGCGCCCAGCAATCCAGGGAAGCTGCCCTGATCGAGCAGACCCCATCCCCAGCCTACGGCAATTCCCGACCAGGGAACATCGACGATCGTGTTGTGTTCGATGAGCGTATTCCGGGTGAAACCGACGTAGATCCCCGCAGCGTCAACATACTCCCGGGCGACCTGCCGGATCAGGTTGTTCGAAATCACGTTGTCGCGGGTGACCTGCTCCGGACGTTCGGGATGATGGTCAGCCTCCGAGATTCCACCAAGCTGGATGGCCGCCGAGGAAATGTCCGTAAACAGGTTGTCCTTGATCGCATTGCCCTGGCTCCCCGTATCAAAATCCAGACCCACTCCGCCGAGGTGTTCGAAGATGTTGCCACTGATTGTGATTTTGTGGGCGAATCGAAATCGCACATTGCCGGGTGTGCGCACGTCGTTCTTGTCGTGACCGATGAAATTGGGTTGGTGGTCTGGTGCAATGAGATGGAAGCCGCTCTGATCCGAGACGTATCCGTCGCTGCCACTCGGGCCGAGCCACGTGGCGTGGGAGAAGGTGAGACCCTCGAAGCGAATATTGGAAACGGGCCGTTCGAGTTCCCCCCGCCCCTCCACCAGGACTTCCAGAAGCGGCAGTTCAACCTCGGCGGTGGCGAGGTCTTCGCCCTGGCGGGGAATGTAGTAAAGCCAGCCCGCGGCTTGATCCAAATACCACTCCCCTGGTGTATCCAGGAACTCATAGGCGTTCTCAAAGCGCGTCACCTGCCAGAAGCTCCAGATGCCTGGCTTGTTGGTCGAACTCTCGAAGAAGACATTCGCGTTGGTCCAGCCGGGTTGCTGGAGAGTAATCAGACCGGTTCCCGGAAGAAGAGGATCACGATCGACCGATTCCAGAGGGACGCTCATCATCTTCCACTGCGTAATGACCACCGCCTCGATATGTTGCACATTCGTCCAAGTGGTAGGATCCCTCCACCCGCCAGGGTTCAAAGCGGTGACTTCGTATGCAATGCCGCCGCCAATCAAGTATGGGCTGCCACCGATCACGATCGGAAATGGAAGGAAACCGGCGGGATAAGCCTCGGTTTGCGCCCGCGTCGCGCGCTGCCCATTGACGTACAATTGGCGTGTCTCGTGCGGGCCAACGTAGGCCCGGTAGATGCCCAAACCGGCATCGTGGAGTGTCCAATTCTGGTTCGGGACCTGGATCGATCCGGAAATCACAGGATGTTCGCCAGGCGCAGCGCGATAAACCACGTCATGACCGTTCCGCCCGGAGTCCCGCCAGTCGAGCACAAGGTTCTGCTCGAGCCGGTAGTTGCCGCCTCGAAGATAGACAACGATGTCCATCCCCCGCCTTTGTCTCTCAGTGACGGCGCGCACCGCATCGCGCGCCCGTTCCAAGGTGCGAAATGGTGCCAGCTGAGTCCCTGGCGAGGCATCCCCACCATTCGGTGAGACCCAGAATGTCGGCGAGACCGGGAATGTCGTGGGCTTACAGTAGGCGACCGGTGAGAGTGCGAACAACAGGCCAAGAACAATTGAAGCAATAAACAAATGGTCCACTTCGGAGAATCTGATAGGAAATCGCTTCTCGGACGTCTCGGGCGTGTGCCCGTGCCCGAGAATTCCATCCTCGAACAGCATTTCCATGGCGGCCCTTCGGGGCTTCCGTACCCCCAAAGGGCCGTCGCACGCTTTCCGCTTCCGCATCGGCTCGATCATGAGTGATTACTCGAAGTCCCCCTCACCGCCGCCCTCTCCCACAAATTTGTTAGGCCGCCACCTCGACCATCGCAAAGAAATCGACTTGTCGCGGCGTGCGCCGTGGCGTAACTGCCCGGGGTCGGGGTCGGGGAGGTCTGAGGCCATCTTCCCGCATGCCTTGGAGATGGATCTGGATTGCCTCCTGGATGCGTCGCAGTGCTACATCGATGGTCTTCCCCGTTGCCACGCACCCCGGCAGATCGGGCACCGAGGCTCCCCAGTCACTGACTGGGTCTTTATTGATGCGGACCAGATACTGACGTTTTCTCATGGTTTCTCCCGCTTGAGTCTGGCCTGTCGTTTCACCGAGGCGAGCGTGCCTTTCGGTATGTCAAGGATGTTCCAGGCCTCACTTCGCCGCCTAGGTGGAGGTCTTCCCCTTCAAGAGGAACGCATCGATGAAGGGTTCAATCTCCCCGCCCAGGACCTTCTCCACGTTGCCGGTCTCCAGGCCGGTCCGATGATCCTTCACAAGCTGGTACGGGGCGAGGACGTACGAACGGATCTGGCTGCCCCAGGCGATGTCCTTCTTTTCGCCTTCGAGCTTGGCCATCTCCTTGTCTTGCTCCCGCCGATAGTGGTCATACAACCGGGAGCGCAGAACTTTCATCGCCATGCCCCGGTTCTTGTGCTGCGAGCGCTCATTCTGGCAGGAGACGACGATGCCCGTGGGCAGGTGGGTGATCCGCACCGCCGAGTCGGTGACGTTGACATGCTGTCCGCCTGCGCCACTGGAACGGTACGTATCGATTCGCAAATCCTTATCGTCGATGGCGACCTCGATCTCCTCATCGATCTCGGGGTAGACGAAGACCGATGCAAAGGAGGTATGACGGCGGTGGCTGGCGTCGAACGGCGAGATCCGAACAAGGCGGTGGACCCCCATTTCGGCCTTCAGTCGGCCGTAGGCGTACGCCCCAGTCACCGTGACCGTGGCGCTTTTGATCCCGGCCTCTTCGGCAGGAAGCAGGTCGATCACTTCTGTGTGATAGCCCCTGGCTTCCGCCCAACGCAGGTACATCCGCAACAGCATCTGCGCCCAGTCCTGCGACTCGGTGCCGCCGGCGCCCGGGTTGATGGAGAGGATGGCGTTGCCTCGGTCATACTCACCCGCCAGGACCGTCGTCAGCTCGAGCTCTGCAAGCCTTTGCTCCAACTTCTGAAGCGAGCTCTCCATCTCTGCCAGCACCTGCTGGTCCTCTTGTTCCCGCAGGAGCTGGAGCAGCACGCTGAGGTCTTCCAGCTCGCGCCCTGGCGCCTCGAGTTGCTCCACTACCTCCTTAAGGGCACGCTGCTCCTTCAGGATCTTCTGAGCGCGAGACGGGTCGGACCAGAACTCCTGCGCATGGAGCAGCGCCTCGATCTCTTTCAGGCGCGACTGTTTCCCTTCCTCGTCAAAGATAGACCCGAAGCCCGTGCAGCTTGGCCTGTAACCCATCGAGCCTGCGGGAGACATCTGCGATCATCGTGCCCTCCTTTGCGAGACGCGGGCCGGTTCCGAAGAGAACCGCGCGCCGCTCCAGCCCCGCTCTGCGACGAATACGGAGATGACGAATGCCACGCACAGCCAGGCGAAGAGATCGCCATAGCGGGTGTAAAAGGTCTCGCCCCGCCGCAACTGAATCCGCCCCGAGACAACGGCGGGAACGAATATCTCAGAAGCCTTCACGATCCGCCCCGTGGGATCAATGATGGCGGAGATGCCGGTATTCGCCGCCCGGATCAGGTATCGCCGATTTTCGGCGGCCCGAAGGGCGGCCATCGCCAGATGCTGGCCCGGGGCGGCTGACCGGCCGAACCAGGCGTCGTTCGTGATATTGACCAGGAAGTCAGCCCCGTCCTTCACGTAGCGGCGGACCTGATCCGGAAAGATCACCTCGTAACAGATGGTCACTCCAAAGCGGCCACGGGGCAGGTGAAAGACCGTGTGGGTCCGGCCTGGCTCGAAATCGCCGATCCCATAGGCGAGCTTGTGCACGAAAAAGAGAATCGACTTGAGTGGAACATACTCCCCAAAGGGAACCATGTGGATCTTGTCGTATTTGCCAAGGAGTTCCCGATTTGGCGAGATCAGGAATGCGCTATTGAAATAGCGGTCGCCTCCGGGGCCGACCGAGACGCGTTCGACGTCGGGGCTGCCGACCAGCAGGTAGCTTCCCGTCTCGGCAGCGATGTCCAGCACGCGCCCCCGCAGCGCCGGTTCATATCGAAAAAAGAAGGGGGCGGCTGTCTCGGGCCAGACGATCAGGGCGGGGGCATTCGTCGCTGCCTCCAGGCTGAGGCGCCGGTACAGTTCGATCGTAGCCGCCTGCATCGCCGGATTCCACTTCGACGCCTGGTCGATATTTCCTTGCACGAGGGCGATCCCTATCTCCTCCTCGGGTCCGGCAGGCGCTGAAGGCGGCGAGAGAAGCGTGGGGGACCAGACAAGGAGCAGCGCGACGAGACCGGCGAGCAGGATGGTGCGAACGCGGCCTCCGGACATCGAGGTCAACTGCGCCACGCCGATGTTCACGAGAATCACCAGGAATGAGAGGCCATAGACGCCGGCGACCGAGGCGATCGGCAACAGCATGACATTCCGATACTGGGTGTAACCGAGCAGGGCCCAAGGAAAGCCCGTCAACGCGTAGCTGCGGAGGTATTCCAACCCCACCCAAAGGGCAGAGGTCGCAAGCAGGTTGATCCACCAGGCCGCACCCGCAAGAGCCGAGACACCGAAACAGAACAGTCCGACGTAAAGCGCCAGATACAACGCCAGCGCAACAAGGACAACCATGCTGCTGGCGACAGACAGCCCACCATAGGAGGTCATCGTCCTGGTCACCCAGGAGATGCTGCCGAGGTAAAACACCAGTCCCGCGACGATTCCCCACCAGAAGGCTCGAGCCGGCGGCTCGCTGCGAATGGCCAGGAGCAGTGGAACCAACGCAATGAACGCGAGCCCCCCGATATCCGCCGTGGGATACGCGAGGACGAGGAGCCCTCCTGAGGCCGCCGCCGGCAGGGCTGCCCTGAGGCGTTGGTGAATCGCCCAACGCCCGGTCCCGCCCACCTGTAGGACCGGACTCACACCCACCCTGCCAAGACTGCGAGATACAGAACCGGCCCGGTGAAGAGGAGGCTATCGACGCGGTCCAGCACACCACCGTGTCCAGGGATCAGGGTGCCGGCATCCTTCACACCGAAACTCCGCTTCAGCATCGATTCGCACAGGTCTCCCACCTGTCCCATGATCCCCAGACCGAGTCCGAGAGACAGGATCTGAACCGTACCGAGCCTTTCCCAGAACCAGAGCTTGGCTGCGCAGGACGCGAGGACGGAGCACGCGAGTCCGCCCAGGCCGCCCTCCACGGTTTTACGGGGGCTGACGGAGGGATAGAGCGGCCTTTTCCCCAACGTCGTGCCGACATAGAACGCCCCGACATCCCCCGCCCACGTGACCAAGGCAAGATAATAGATATAGACGCTGCCGGCCTCCATGGCCCGCAGCAGAGCGGTAAAGCTGAGCAGCCCCGCGACGTAGATCATTCCCAGCAGCGTGACGGCACCCCGCAATGCGGCCCCCTTCGGATCCGCGCTCACCAGCAACAGGACGATCAGCAGCAGCATGACCCAACCCGCCAGGGCGAACGCAAGCCAGGGTGCGGATGCCCTGAAAAACTGGAGGCCACCCAGCGCCAGACCGCCTGCCATTCCGAGGAGTGTCAGCGGATGCAGCCCTCCGGCCTCCGCCATCGAATAGAACTCGTAGAGCCCGACCAGGGTCGCGGCGCTGACAAGCAAAAAGAAGTGAACGGGGGTTCCAAACTGAACCAGCAAGACAAAGAGGGGAAGGAAGGCAGCAGCGCTGAGGACCCTTTTCAGATGCATGTGCTGATGGAGGAAGTGCGGGGTGCGGGGTGCGGGGTGCGGGGTGCGTCGCCCTCAGCGCCGGGAACGTGGCACGTCGCTCGTGGCTCCTCGAACACCGAACTTCGCACTTCGCATCTCACACGTTTGACAGCCGCGGCCACCCAGACATGATTGCGAACACCGGGATGGACCGAGCCCGCCGATCCGACCCTAAAACTCCATGATCTCCTTTTCCTTCTTGGCCAGCAGCCCGTCGATCTCTTTGGTCAACCGATTCGTGACGGCCTGAATCATGTCCTGCCCCTTCTTGACCTCATCCTCAGAGGCTTCCTTCTCCCGCTCTTTTCGCTTGAGCGACTCGTTGGCATCCCGGCGAGCGTTCCGGACCGCCACCCGACCCTCCTCGGCGATCTTCCGGACCACCTTGACCAGCTCCTTGCGGCGTTCCTCCGTCAGGGCGGGGATAGGAATCCGGATGAGTTTCCCGTCGTTGGTCGGCGTGACGCCGAGATCAGACTTGAGGATCGCCTTCTCAATGGCGGGGAGCAGTGACGCGTCCCAGGGCTGCACGGTGATCAGCCGCGTCTCGGGGACGGCCAGGCTGGCGACCTGATTGATCGGGACCGGGGGGGAGCCATACGCGTCAACCATGAGACCGTCGAGCAACGTCAGGGAAGCCCGCCCTGTGCGGACGCCGTTGAAGCCTTTTACCGTCGCCTCGATGGCCTTCTTCATTTCCCTCTCGGCCCTCACAGAGATCGCCTTCAGCATGGATCATCTCCCACGGACAATGGTGCCAACCTTTTCGCCGAAGACCAACTGGCGCAGGATCCCCGGCTCGTGAAGGTTGAAGATCACAATCGGAAAGAGGTTATCCATACAGAGCGAGATGGCCGTCGAATCCATCACCTTCAACTGGCGGTTCAGCACGTCGATGTAGGAGAGCTCGTCAAACTTCTTGGCGCTGGGATCCAGGAGGGGGTCTGCCGTATAGACCCCGTCCACCTTGGTGGCCTTGAAGACCACCTCGGCATTGACCTCCATTGCGCGCAACGCCGCGGCGGTGTCGGTGCTGAAGTAGGGGTTGCCGGTCCCTCCGACGAAGATGACGACCCGCCCCTTCTCCAGGTGCCGGATGGCCCGGCGCCGGATAAACGGTTCGGCCACCTCCCGCATCTCGATAGCCGTCTGCACGCGCGTGTCGATCTTCAGCCGCTCCAGCGCGTCCTGAAGCGCGAGACCATTCATCACGGTCGCCAGCATTCCGATATAGTCGGCGGAGGACCGCTCCATCCCCTCGGCGCTGGCGGGGATCCCCCGAAGGATGTTTCCACCCCCCACCACGACCGCTATCTGTAGGCCTAGCTTGTGGACCTGCTCGATTTCGCCGGCAAGAAAGCTCAGCATCCGGAGGCTGATTCCGAACCCCTCGTCTCCAGCGAGGGCCTCACCGCTGACCTTGAGCATGATCCGTTTGTACTTCATGGTGGCCATTGTGTGGCTCCCGCGCCAACCCACAGGACCGAGATCAGATGTTATTCGGAGGCGGCAGGCCGCTCCACCCCCTCGCCCAAGTGGTATCGACAAAATCGGCGAACCACGATATTCTCCCCCACCTTCGCGATCACCTCTTTGATCCGGGCCTCGACCTTCACCTCGGGATCCTTAATGAAAGGCTGCTCCAACAGGCATGCCTCGCTGAAGAATTTTTCCATCCGTCCCTGGACGATCCGTTCGATGACCCCTTCCGGCTTGCCGGACGATGTCGCCTGCACCCTAAGGATCGCTCGCTCTTTCTCGAGGACCGCCGCCGGCACCTCCTCTCGCCGGGCATATGATGGGTTCGCCGCCGCCACCTGCATCGCGATATCCCTGGCAAGCGCTGAAAACTCATCGGTCCTGGCAACGAAGTCGGTCTCGCAGTTGAGCTCCAAGAGCACCCCTATCTTCCCACCCCCGTGGATGTACGAGACAACGAGTCCATCCGATGCAACCCGCCCCATCTTCTTGGAGGCTGAAGCCAGCCCTTTCTCACGAAGGAGGGTGATGGCTCTGTCAAGATCCCCATTGGCCTCTGTCAATGCGGCCTTGCACTCCATGAACCCTACTCCCGTTTTCTCGCGCAATTCCCTTACCAGTGTCGCCGGAATAGTCGCCGCCATCTCTGTCCTTTCTCTGTGTCGTGTGTCACGCCTCCCGAAGGGCCTCGATCTGTGGTTCGACCTGATCCTGTTCCTCCGGTGACGCCACGACATCCATCGAGTCGGAGGCCAAGTCCTCGGCAGCCTTGACACGCATGTCACGCCCCTCAATGACCGCATCGGCTATGCGAGCCACCATCAGCCGGATGGCCCGAATGGCATCATCGTTGCCGGGGATCGGGTAGTCGATCTCCTCGGGGTCGCAGTTCGTATCGACGACCGCAACCAGCGGAATTCCAAGGCGCCTGGCCTCACGGACAGCGATCCGCTCATTCTTGGTGTCTATCACGAAGATCGCGCCGGGGAGTCGGTCCATCCCCTTGATCCCCCCGAGGGCGTGCTCCAACTTCTGGCCCTCCCGCCGCAACCTCATCGCCTCCTTTTTCGTGAGTCGCTCGAGCTCGCCCTTTGCCTCGCTCTCTTCGATCTGGCGAAGCCGGTTCACGCTCTTCCGGATCGTCTGAAAGTTGGTCAGCGTGCCTCCCAGCCAGCGATGGTTCACAAAGAACTGTTCGCAGCGTCTGGCCTCTTCTTCGATTACGTCTGCAGCCTGTTTCTTCGTTCCGATAAACACCACCGGCAGACCCTCGGCCGCCACCCGCCTGACGAATTCGGCCGCTTCCTGGAATTTCTTCAGCGTCTTCTGAAGGTCGATGATGTAAATGCCGTTCCGTTCCCCGAAGAGGTACTTCTTCATCTTCGGGTTCCAGCGCTTCGTCTGATGTCCAAAGTGGACACCCGCTTCCAATAACTCCTTAATGGTAATCGTTGTCACGCCCCCTCCTCCGTTCGGCTGAGCTCACGGCGCAGCCTTGTTGGTTGTGTCCTCCGCCATCTTCATCTCCCCGTGAGATCCTCGCCCGCGAGCAAGCGCCAGGACACCCTCCCAGGGATCAGATGACGTGTGAAATCGATCGAACCTCTCAATCTATACCACGTCTACAGAGAGAAGAACAAGGGAAAACCCATTGGCGCAGCATGCCGGGCCAAGCAACGAGCGTAGCAACGCCGCTAGGCGAAGCTAATTGGACCGGCACTAGTGTCCCGAGTCAAAAATTCGGACCATAATTTTTCCCCTCCCCCTTAGATGGGGGAGGGCTTGGGTGGGGGTGAAGACGGCAGATGCCTGATACTCACTCACCCTCCCCCACGCCCCCTCCCGTCGAGGGAGGGGGGATTTCTGAAGCGAACTTCTGATTCAGGACACTAGCTTCGATAGCCGGCGTTGATCCTGACATAGTCTCCACTTAGATCGGTGGTCAGAATCGTTGCCGCCCCTCTTCCTCCGTGTAAGTCGATCGTCAGCGTGAACTCCGGCCGGCGCATCTGTCGCTCCGCCAGCCGCTCCTTGAGGCGACCCAAGCCGATGCCCCTCAGGACTACCGCAATCCCGTCAACGGCGATCTCAACCCGTAGGGGATCAAACCGAATCCCGGACGCTCCAAGGGCGGCCACAATACGGCCCCAATTGCAGTCCTCGCCGAAGAAGGCGGTCTTCACAAGCGCGGAATCGGCGACGGCCCTCGCCGCACGCATTGCTTCGGCTGCAGTCCGCGAACCTTTCACTTCTATCCGAATCAGTTTAGTCGCGCCCTCCCCATCCTTCGCGATCATCCGCGCTAACCGCGAGAGGACCCGATGGAGCGCCTCTTTAAAGACGCGCAGGCTGCCATCACCAACGCTCAGTCGGGGGGCATTGGAGGCCCCGTTGGCAAACAGGAGGACGGTGTCGTTGGTGCTCATGCATGCGTCCACGGTGATGGCGTTAAAGGTGTCGGCAACTACCTGCCGCAGAGTCCGCCTCAAAAGCGCGGCTGATACCGCGGCGTCGGTGGCGACAAAACAGAGCATGGTCGCAAGGTTCGGGGCGATCATCCCGGAGCCCTTCGCTATCCCGCCGATCACGACTTTCCTCCCGCCCAGCTCAAAGCTGACGGCAGCCTCCTTTGGAAAGGTGTCGGTCGTCATGATGGCCCGGGCCGCCGCCCCGCCGCCTTTCGCGGAGAGCATCCGGGCCGCCTCCGGGATCCCGGTGAGAATCCGGGAGATCGGGAGCCGCTTTCCGATGACGCCTGTGGACGCGACAAAGACTTCCTGGGGTGGACGCCCGAGGAGGCGGGAGAGGCGATCGCGCATGGCCAGCGCATCTTGCGCTCCCTCACGCCCGGTGCAGGCGTTGGCATTGCCGCTGTTGGCGACGACAGCCGAGAACCTGCCGTACCGGAGTTGGCGCTCGCAGAGGAGGACGGGCGGGGCTTTGACCCGATTAACCGTCGTGACCCCGGCCACAGTGGCCGGCCGGTCGGACACGACGAGCGCGAGGTCCGGTTTGATCCGTTTAATTCCGCAGAACACCCCGGAGGCCCTCACGGCCTTGACGGCCGTGACGCCGCCCGGGATGTCGCGAATCACTGGCTGTTTCACAGGCGCGGGGGAAAAGGTCGCCTCAGGGGAACAGAGGGGGGGCTTGAAGCCCCGTCTTTTCATCGAGACCGAACATCACGTTCATGGCCTGGATCGCTTGTCCTGAGGCGCCCTTCACCAAATTATCGATCGCGACCACGACGATGCAGCGACGGGTCCTCTGATCGACGGCGAGGCCGATGTCACAGAAGTTGGAGCCGCAGACGTGCTTGGTCTCCGGGAACCGACCCTCCCGAAGGACTCTGACGAAGGGCTCGTGCTCGTACTGGTCCCTGTAGAGAGCAAGCAGTTCTTCAACCGCTTTGGAGGTCACCAAGGTAGCAGTGATGGTGGCCAGGATCCCGCGGACCGCTGACGCCAGATGCGGGGTGAATGTCACCAAGGCCTCCCGACCGAGCCATCGGCTGAGCTCTTGCTCGATCTCCGGCGTGTGACGATGAGATGCCACATTGTAGGCCTTGAAGTTCCCCTCCAGCTCTGAGAAGTGGAGAGGCAGCTCGGGCTTCCTCCCCGCACCGGAGGCGCCGGAAATGGCATCGATGACCACGGAGTCCGGGTCGATCACTTCGCGTTTCACCAACGGAAGCAGCCCGAGCAGGGCCGCCGTGGGGTAGCAGCCAGGGACTGCTGCCAACCGCGCCGCGGCGAGCTGCCGGCGGTAGACCTCGGGCAGACCGTAGACCGCTTCCCGGAGCAGCTTGGGCGCCACGTGATCGACCCCATACCAGCGGCGATAGACGTCGGGGTCTCGCAGGCGAAAGTCGGCGCTCAAATCGATCACCTTTTTGCCAAGGGGAAGGAGTTCGACTGCGACGGCCATTGCGGTCTTATGGGGTAAGGCCAGAAAGATCAGGTCAGCGACCTTCGCGATCTCGGGAGGGTCGAACTTCTCGCACGTGATCTCGAGCAGACCGGACACGCTAGGGAACACCTCTCCGATAGGCAGGTCGACGTAACTCTCAGAGGTCAGGGCGGTGATCTCCACGCCTGGGTGGCCGATGAGCAAACGAATCAACTCCACGCCGGTATAGCCGGTCGCCCCGACAACCGCTGTCCGAATCTTGCGCCCTCTCTCCCGCTGCTGCTTCATCACGCCTTCGGACTCAATCGTCCCGTCTCGAATGGCCACGTATGTATCATCCCTTACGAGTGCGTCCGATTCATCGGAGGCCGTAGCGAAAACAAAAAAGGAAGGTCAACACGGACCCTCCCTTTCAGGATGCGAGAAGCCGGCTAACGCTTGGAGAACTGGAAGCGCGCTCGCGCTCCCTTCTGGCCATATTTCTTCCGTTCCTTGGCACGCGGATCCCTGGTGAGCAACCCGGCCTTGCGAAGCGTCGGCCGCAAGGACGATTCGCTGGCCAAGAGGGCCCGAGCGACACCAAGCCGCACCGCGCCGGCCTGACCGGTCATGCCGCCCCCTGCGACATTCGCGCGCAGGTCGAACTTCCCTTCCATCCCCACGGTTTTCAGCGGCTGAACGATCAGCGATTGATGGGCAGCCCGGCTGAAATACTCCGAAAGCGGCCGCTTGTTCACGACCATCTTACCCTCTCCCGGCTTGAGCCAAACCCTGGCGACAGATGCCTTTCGCCGGCCGGTCCCGTACATTGCACCTTCCGTTGGCATGACAGTACGTTACGCCTCCTTCATCGTCTTCTTGACAAACGGCGCCGGCCGCTGCGACGCATGCGGATGAGCAGCGCCGGCGTATACCTTGAGCTTGCGGAACAGCGCATCCCCCAACTTTGTCTTAGGCAACATTCCACGCACGGCGTACTCCACCACTCGGGTCGGATGTTTCCTGAGCATCTGCTCAGCCGTCGTCGTTTTCAATCCTCCCGGGTAGCCCGAGTGACGGTGGTACAGTTTGTCCTTCAACTTCTTTCCCGTCAGCATGACCTTTTCGGCATTGATAACGACCACGAAATCTCCGGTATCAAGGTGGGGGCTGAAGATCGGCTTGTGTTTGCCCCGGAGGAGGACAGCCACCTCGGTCGCCAGTCTCCCAAGCACGCGTCCCGATGCGTCGAACAGATGCCAACGCTTATCGATCTCGTCGATGCGTCGATGAATCGTTTTCGTCATTAGGGACATTTCTCCTCTCGTCGTAGCAGTAAGAAAACGTATTGACGGTAGTGACCGAGGCCGCGTTTGTCAAGGAAAAAACGCCGTCAACCTTGCCGGGCGGCCTTCTTCGGCGCAGCCTTGGCTCGGCCCTGGAATACCATGATCCATATACGAACGGATCGAGCGTACCATGATTCGTAGCCTCTCGGGCCGCGGCCGCCTTCCGAGTCGAAGGAAGCTTGACCGCTTTTTCCTTGAACGCCATGGCAGAGTAGAGTAGGCTCTGAATTGCACCCTCGTGCGGCACTTCTCGTGTCCTGAGTCTAAGGTT
Source organism: Candidatus Methylomirabilota bacterium (assembly GCA_016207095.1). Classification (GTDB taxonomy): domain Bacteria; phylum Methylomirabilota; class Methylomirabilia; order Methylomirabilales; family Methylomirabilaceae; genus Methylomirabilis. Next base: position 21,919 of record JACQQF010000068.1, read on the forward strand.
CGCTTCAGAAATCCCCCCTCCCTTGACGGGAGGAGGCGTGAGGGAGGGTGAGTGAGTATCAGGCATCTGCCGCCTTCACCCCCACCCAAGCCCTCCCCCATCTAAGGGGGAGGGGAAGAATTATGGTCCGAATTTCTGACTCGGGACACGAGCCGCAACAAGTTGGAACGGCACTATTGATTGGAGACTGCGATGTTCGGACTGGGTATGCCGGAATTGTTGGTGATCTTTTTGATCGCGCTTATCGTCTTTGGCGCTGGGAAACTGCCCCAAATCGGTAGCTCTCTCGGCACGGCGATTCGCGAGTTCAAGAAGTCGATCGAATCGCCCCCCAAAGAGGTGCCCACCGCCACCCCTGACGAGATCGTTTGCAAACAGTGTCACCGGCCTCTTCAAAAGGACTGGCTGACCTGCCCCCACTGCGGCCTGAAGATCGAGGCAAACCCAGGGGCATAGCCCCAGTTCCGGGTTCCAAGTTCCGAGTTCCTGGTTCCAGGTCGAATCAGAGATTCCGTTCATAGATGATGCGCAGACCGGTCAGCGTCAGGAGCGGGTCCACGTGGTGGATGAGCCGTGATTCGCTCAGGATCAGGTGTGCCAGCCCGCCAGTGGCAAGCACGACCGGTTCCCCTCCCATTTCCTCCCGCATCCTCGTCACGATCCCCTCCACCAGGCCGAGATAACCGAAGAAGAGGCCGGCCTGCATGCTGGCCACCGTATTTTTTCCCACGACGGATTTGGGCTTGGCGATATCAATGCGCGGCAGCTTCGCTGTCCGCTCGAACAAGGCTTCAGCCGCAATCCCGATTCCGGGAGCGATAATACCCCCTATGTACTCCCCTCTGCCGGACACCGCGTCAAAGGTAGTGGCTGTCCCGAAATCGACCACGATGGCGGGGCCCCCGTAGGCCTCGAAGGCGGCGACCGCATTCACGATCCGGTCGGCGCCCACCTCGCGCGGGCTGTCATACAGGATCGGCATGCCTGTCTTGATCCCCGGCCCGACGACCAGGGGCGCGATGCCAAAGTAGCGGTGGGCCATCTCCTCCAGTGAGGACTGAAGCGGCGGGACGACCGAGGAGATGATAACTGCTGAAATCCTATCGAGCGCCAGCCCGGCGAGGTCCAGAAGGCTCTTGATCAGTATCCCGTACTCGTCCCCGGTTCCATCGCGGCGGGTGGCCAGGCGCCAGTGGATCCGGAGCTCCTTGCCCTCGAACACCCCCACCACAGTATTGGTATTCCCAACATCCAGCGCGAGCAACATGGGGACTATCCCGTGAGTGTGACGTCGCCGGCAATCAGGCGATGGAGCCGTTGGTCGGCGTCCCGGATCAGTAGAGCGCCAGCGTGGTCCAGATCGACGGCAAGACCGCACAACTGCTGATCACCCGATCGCGCTACCACTCTCTGACCCAGTGTCAGGCAAGACTGCCGCAGGCGCTCAATGATGGGAGCAAGGCCCTCCGACAGAAAGCAATTATACCATCGGTCGAGGCTCTCACAGAGCGATCGGATCATCGCGGTCCTATCCACAAGGCGCCCCGCTTCGATCCGAAGCGAGGTGGCGGTGTGTCGTAGCTCGCCTTCGAAGCTCGCCTCGGTCTGATTCACGTTGATCCCTATCCCGAGAACGACATAGTCAAGATGGGAGGTCTCGGCCGCCACCTCGCCCAAGATCCCGCCCACCTTTCGCCCTCGAACGATCAGGTCGTTCGGCCACTTGACCCCTGCGGCAAGGCCGGCCACCGCCTCGATGGCCTCGGCCACCGCCGCGGCCCCCAGGAGCGACAGAGCCGGGGCGGCGTGCGGCTGGATCGCCGGCCTGAGGATGACAGAGAAATACACACCCACACCAGGAGGCGATGTCCAGGACCGACCCATCCGCCCACGCCCGCGCTCCTGGGCATCCGCGATGACCACCGTTCCCTCCAACGCGCCTCGGACGGCCAACGCCTTTGCCTCATCGTTCGTGGAATCGACCGCCTGGAACAGGTGGATCACCAGACCGATCCTGCGCGTGATGATGCCGGACCTGATATCCGCCTCGCTCAAGGGCGCGGCGATCTCCTGCGAAACCTGACCCGCCACTGTGAAGGTTCCCTCCTATCGCGCCATCGCAGCCAACCGCTCCAGATGCTGGACCAGCTTTGCTTTCGCGTCCAAAAGCCGGGCATGGCCATCGTGCTCTTTGGCGACGACCTCCTCCGGGGCTTTCAACCGGAAGCCGGGGTCGTTCAGTTTCTTGGCGACCCTTACCAGCTCCTGCTCCACCTTCTCCAGCTCGCGCCGCAGCCTCTTCTGTCTGGAGACAATGACCGATGGATCGTCCACCGGCAGATGCACCTCGATGCCCTCCACAAACGCCACCGCAGCGCGCGAAGGACGATCGAGGTGCTGGCCGTAGGTCACTCCCGACGAGCGAGCCAACGAGGCCAAATAGGGCAAGATCGTCTCGATCGATCTATCGTCACGATCCGACGAGGTCCGCAGGATCAACTGGATCGATTTATTGGAAGCGATCTCCAGGTCCGAGCGAAGGTCGCGGGCAGCCCGCGTCAGTTCCATCAAAAGGCCGATCGATACCTCGGCGTCAGGGGCGCGGCACGCCGGGTCGGCCGTTGGCCAGTCGGCCACCATCAGGCTATCGCCGCGGTGTGGGAGCTGCCGCCAAATCTCCTCAGTGATAAACGGCATGAACGGATGGAGAAGACGCAGCGCAGTGTCCAGACCATGGAGCAAGAGGGCGACCCCCGCCCGCCGCTCCTCATCCCGGGCGTCTGAATTGAGACGGGCCTTGACGATCTCCAAGTACCAGTCGCAGTACTCATGCCAAAGAAACTGGTAGAGGGCCGAGGCGGCATCGTTGAACCGATACGCCTCCAGGGCCTCCGTCACCTCGCCGATCAGAGCCTGCAAGCGGCTCAGCAACCAGCGATCGGCTAGGTCAAGAGACAGAGAACCGAGGGTCGGAGACGCGCCGCCCAGGACAGGCAGGTGCCGGGAGAGAAATTGATACGCGTTCCACAGCTTGTTGCAGAAATGGCGATACCCCTCGATTCGCTCCTCGGAGAGCCGCACGTCTCGCCCTTGGGCCGCAAGGGCGGCCAGGGTGAAGCGGAGGGCATCGGCCCCGTACCGCTCGATGACCTCCATGGGGTCGATCACGTTCCCCTTCGACTTCGACATCTTCTGCCCCTCGGCGTCACGCACCAGGGCATGAATGTAGACGTCCCGGAACGGCACCTCGCCCATAAACTTCAGTCCCATCATGATCATCCTGGCGACCCAGAAGAAAATGATGTCGAAACTGGTGACCAAAGCCGAAGTGGGGTAGAAGCGTGAGAGTGACTTCGTCTGCTCCGGCCATCCCATGGTCGAGAAGGGCCAGAGGGCCGACGAGAACCAGGTGTCGAGGACATCGGGGTCTTGGATCAGGTCCTTGGCGCCACATCGAGGGCACGCAGACGGCTTCTCCAATGCCACGATCGACTGTGCTTCGTTCGAGATAATTAACCAGTCTCGCTTCGAATCAGGAGTCCTCGTGGCTCCTGGCGCTGCCCAGGCGCTCCGGATAATGCTGTCCTTATCACAATTAACGCAGTACCAGGCCGGTATCTGGTGTCCCCACCAAAGCTGCCGTGAGATGCACCAGTCCCTGATGTTGCGCATCCACGCGAAGTAGGTATTCTCCCAGTGATTGGGAATGAATCCAATCCTGCCCTCCTCCACCGCCCTGATGGCCGGCTCCGCCAGCGGTTGAGTCTTCACGAACCACTGCGTCGAGAGGAATGGCTCCACCACGGTTTTGCACCGATAACACTTCCCGAGCGCATGCTGGTGTTCCTCAACCTTGACCAGGGAACCCCGTTCCCGTAACCAGCGCACCACCGCCTCGCGGGCCTCCGCCACCTTTTTGCCCGCGATCTCGTTGTAGAGGGAAGGATCTATTTTCGCCTCCATTGCTGGGTCCGAGATCGTTCCCTTCTCATCGAAAATTGCGATGCGCTCCAGGCGGTGACGCTCGCCCGCCTCGAAGTCATTGAAATCGTGAGCGGGCGTGACCTTCACGGCGCCGGTGCCGAACTCTTTGTCCACGAGGATCGAGTCGCCCACTATCGGGATGGTTCGAGCGGTCAGGGGGAGCTTGACGCGACGACCGATGAGACGATTGTACCGAGCGTCCTCCGGGTGGACGGCGACAGCGGTATCGGCCAGCATCGTCTCGGGCCGTGTGGTGGCCACGATCAGCGCAGTCGAGGGGTCATCCGCCAGCGGATAGCTGATGTGATACAGAAACCCCTTCGTCTCCTCGTGCTCCACCTCGATATCCGACAGCGCCGTTCGGCAGCGGGGGCACCAGTTGATCAGTCGTTCGCCCCGATAGATCAGGCCGTCCTCATAGAGGCGCACGAACGCCTCCCGGACCGCCCGCTGGCGCGGTTCGTCCATCGTGAAAGACTCCCGGACCCAATCGCAGGAGGCGCCGAGCCGCTTGAGCTGGCGAACGATCGCTCCACCCGATTCCTCCTTCCATTGCCAGACTCGCTTCACGAATTCGTCGCGGCCGAGATCCTCGCGGCGATACCCCTTCTCCAAGAGCTGCCGCTCGACCACATTCTGGGTGGCGATACCGGCATGGTCGGTCCCGGGGATCCAGACGGCGTTGTAGCCCTGCATCCGCCGCCATCGGACAAGGATATCCTGAAGCGTATTATTCATCGCGTGGCCCAGATGCAAGAGGCCGGTGATATTGGGAGGGGGGATCACGATAGCATAGGGCGGCTTCGGCGAGGCCTCATCGGCATGGCTATACCCGGCCTGTTCCCAGACTTCGACCCAGCGTTCCTCTATCCCGTGCGGATCGTATCCTGCCTTCTTTGTCTCCGACACTCTCACACCTAGCGCTGGCGAAAAAGTAAATAGCGGGGATCGGGGCCGGAGGGCCGCTCCAGCTCCTCTCCCCGCTTCGGTGCCCTTCCGATCACTCGTCGGTCTTGTCGTCGATCAGGGCCTTGATTCGCTCGATCTCCTTGACGATCAAGGTCTCTGTCAAGGTCGGGACGATCTCCCGAACGATCTGCTCGATCCGTTCAAACAGCTTCGCGCTGATCTCTTTGGCGACTTGCTCTGCGACCTGGGACGCTGCAGCCGCAGCCGCTCGCTCAAATAAGGGTTGGAGAATCTCGGCTGGAAGTTCGACCGGCCGAGGCGCTGGGGACGTCGGTGGCTCCTCCAAGGGCGGTAGCAGGCTCCCCTGAACTCCTGGAGCTGGCGGGATCACAGCAGGATTCAGAAGGCCAGCCATAGCCGACTCCTCTACAAAGCTCGGCCCCGCCTCCTCCAGATAAAGCCTAAAGGGCTCAATCTCCATTGCTTTCACCTCGGCCTCGGTATCGCAAGGCACCGGAAGGGGGACCTGCAGAGCATCCAGTAGTTGTTTAACTTTAGCGATTAATATTCGAGACTCAAAGGGTTTCGAGACAATATCGCTGGCCTCAACCGCCCGACCTTTTGAACCTGAATCCTCCTCAAACGAACCGGCGAGCAAGATCACCGGGACATCTCGCATGGCAGGATCGGCTTTCAGGGCCCGACAGACCTCGTAGCCGCTTGTGTCAGGCATGGCGGTATCGATCAGCATCAGGTCCGGCCCAAGTTCCCGTGCCTTTCGTATCGCCTCGTCTCCACTGTCGGCGGGAATCAGCTCGACGTCTTCCCGGCTGAAGGTGAGACGGATCGCCGTTTGAATCGTCTTGCTATCATCAGCCACCAAGATCTTTGCGCCCATGCCGCCCCTCTGGCCATGTACCTGCCGCGCCTAGTGCCGTTCCAACTATTTGCGCCGAAACAGTGAATCTTCACCAAACGCGATGTATGTGCTGCGTCACTCTCCGCCATTAGCCGAAATCGGTTGGAACGGCACGAGCAGAAAACTGCCCCAAAATAGCCTCTCAGACATGGAATGTCAAGGTCATTACAGCGAAAACTGTTGACTTCTACAACGATTCCGGCTACGTTGAGCGCGGATTTTGTGGAGGATAGTCGGGAGAGGAACGCGATGACATACGCGTATTTCAAGGGGCAGTTTGTCCCGGTTGATCAGGCCAAGATCAGCATCCAGAATAATACCTTCCAATATGGGACCGGGGTGTTCGAGGGGATCCGAGCCTACTGGAACAGCCAGGTGAGACAGCTCTACGTCTTCCGTCTGCGCGAACACTTCGCCCGGATGCTCAGGAATTGCCGAGTTCTCACGTTGAAAATCGACAAGGACGAGAAGGAGCTGTGTGAGATCACGGTTGAGCTGCTCAGAAAGAACCACCCCGAGACCGACACCTACGTCCGGCCTATTGCGTACATCGATTCTGACGGCCTCGGCCCGAAGTTCGTCGGTTACTCCACCGGATTCGCGATGTACACGATACCGCTCGGGGACTACATCGATTCGGCCGGAATCAAGGTCGCCTTCTCGTCGTGGCGCCGGATCAACGATAATACCATTCCGGCGCGCTGCAAAGTCACCGGCGGCTACGTCAACTCCGCCCTGGCCAAGACCGAGGCGCTCGAACATGGCTATGACGAGGCGATCTTCCTGACAGAGAAAGGCTTCATCTCGGAGGGCTCAGCGGAGAATATCTTTCTGGTCGGAGGCGGAAAGTTGATCACCCCTTCCCGCTCCGAAGATATCTTAGAAGGGATCACGCGGGAGACGGTGATCGAACTGGCTCGAGACGAGTTGGGCATCGAGACGATCGAGCGCCCGATCGGCCGGACGGAGCTCTATGTGGCGGACGAAGCGTTCCTTTGCGGCACCGGCGCCCAGGTCTCGCCGATCACCGAGGTGGACAAACGGCCGCTTGGCAGCGGCAGGATCGGGCCGATCACCGCAAAGATCCAAGCGCTCTATTTCGATGTGGTCAAGGGAAGGCAAAAGAAATACTCGCACTGGCTGACAGCGGTCTATTAGTTCACGGTTCACGCCTCTCACCCTGCCCTCTCCCCCGCGGGGGAGAGGGAAAAGATAAAAAGTCCCTCCTCTCCCCTGCGGGGGAGAGGACGAAGGTGAGGGGGATCTTGGACCAATGACGGAAGGAATCGAAAAACGACTGACCGCGCTCGATGAACGGCTCATTCACCTCGAATCAATGATGGTGAGCCTTCTGGAGCGGATCGATCGCCAGCAGCTTGATGCGACGAAGACATCCGACCGGATCAAGGAATGGGTGACGCAGTTCGTGGCACTCCGCCTGCATCAACTGGTTCCGGAGACCTGCGAGCACCCTGCTGGACCGGAGGCCGGCGGGCCGTATCTCGATGGCACCACGGTTCCCTGCACTGAAGAGGTCGCTCACCGCGTCGCCAGGATCCCGATCCCCTTCGTCCGCCAGATGGTCGTCAAGAAGGTCGCCGAATCAGCCCACCAAGACCAGATCAGCAGGGTCGATATCGCCTACTTCGAAAAAGCCGCCACCTTCTGACAGTGCAAACTCTCAGGGGAGGATCTCCTGAGCTGGCAGCACTGGGAGCAGCACCTCCTCGAAGGTCCCTCCCTCTCCTTCGCCTCGTAGCCGCAGGGCCTGTCCGGAGCCTGTCGAAGGGCTTGCCCTGCCCACAAGGGGCGCAGCAAGCAGCGCCCCTACATTATCTGGCTGCGCCTGGTGTGCGGCCGCGTAGGCAAAAGTAGCTTCGGCTTGCGAAAAATCGGCCTTCTCTGCCCTTCCTTTCCAGGTCCCCACGCCATACGCCGGCCTCCTGCTCCGACACCACGCCTGTCTTGACAGCCACGCTGCTTATGCGCTCCACCATCCTCTTCCAGTAGGGCTCGAACTGCGTCGAGGTGTGCATCAGCGGGAGGACCTGGATCTTCTCCACGGCGGCCTCCCGGAACATTGCGTACAGCTCACGTCCAGCCCAGCCGCTGGTGAAGTAGCGATCGCAGTAGGCGTGAACGATCCGGCGGGTCAGGTCGCGATCGGCGGCGTTGATGACGATCATATCGATGTCGTGGTCGAACGCGACCACCGTCCCGGCCGGCCGGACCACTCGAACCATCTCTGCCAGCACCTCCGGCCCGTTCGGGATGTGGCCGAAGACGGCAGAGGCGACCACCAAGTCGAAGCTCCCGTCGGGAAACGGAAGGGCAGCGCCATCAGCACACCGAAATTCGATCCGCTCCCTTAGGCCCTCCTCCTCCATCCGCCGTACAGCCACTTCAATCAGGCGTTCGCTTGGATCGACTCCCACCACCTTTCCGCGCTCCCCGACGCGTTCAACGAGGTCCCGGGCAACGACCCCGGTGCCGCACCCGACATCGAGCACGCGATCTCCTGGACGCACACCCGAATACTCCAGCCAGGTATGACGCAGCTCGGCCCACCCGGGAGCCAAATCGGCCTCTTCGAGAACCTGAATGAGGCGATCAGCCTCCCCGGAGGCATCGACCCGATGCCACGGGTCCGGTAGCTTCTCAACCAGCTCTCCTGAGTTGCCCGCGTCAAGCATGTTTCTCTCTTCCATCAAAATGAAAGGCGGCCTCCGTCGCCGGAAGCCGCTTCTCGAAAGTTCGCCCCGTTGACTAATACAAACGCATTAAGTGAGGTGTCATTCTGAGCAAAGCGAAGAATCTGAGTATCGGAAGAGCCAGACCCTTCGCGGAGTTTACGCTGAGCGGAGCGAATGTGCTCAGGGTGACAAATCGTGGAATACTTGCCCCACGGTGAGGGGGACCTTCTAAGCAACGACGGTGTAACAAGATTTAGCGCGTTTGCATTAGTGCGCTTTTCTGGCCTCCGCCTTCACCGCCTCTGTAGGCTCCTCTGTAACGATGGAGCCGCGCTTGCTGAAGGCGACCGAGATGCCCAGGACAACCACGCAGGCCAGGAAGATCAGGAACCGCGTGCCGCCCCCGATATCGCGGATGGCAAGCGGCGCAATCAGGATCGCCACCAGATTCATCACCTTGATCATGGGGTTGATCGCCGGGCCGGCGGTGTCCTTGAACGGATCGCCGACCGTGTCGCCGATGACGGCCGCCTTGTGACAGTCGGTCCCCTTCCCGCCGAATAGCCCCTCCTCGATCTTCTTCTTGGCGTTGTCCCAGGCCCCGCCGGTGTTCGACAAAAACACCGCCATGAGCTGGCCTGTCAGAATGGCACCGGCAAGGAACCCGCCCAGCGCTGCCGCGCCGAAGGCGAAGGCGACCAGGATCGGGCTCACGATTGAAAGGATAGCGGGCCCTATCAGCTCCTTCTGCGCCGCGGCGGTCACGATCTCTACGCACCGGCCGTAGTCCGGCTTTTCCTTGAACTCCATGATCCCCGGCTTCTCTCGGAACTGGCGCCGGACCTCTTCGACCAGGAGAAAGGCGGCTCGGCTGACCGCCTGGATGGCAAAGGAAGAGAACAGAAACGGGACCGCGCCGCCGATCAGCAAGCCGATGAAGACCTCTGGAAGGTTCACCTGGATCCCGGCCCCAATCAGATGCGCCTCGTCGATGAACGAGCGGAAGAGAGCGACGGCCGCCAGGACTGCGGTGGCGATCGCCAACCCCTTCGTGAGCGCCTTCGTGGTGTTGCCGACTGCGTCGAGCTTGGCCACAATCCGATGGGCCTCGATCCCTGAGGGCGTCCTGGGATTATTCTTCAATGCGCCCGACATCTCGAAGATGCCGTTGGCGTTGTCGGAGATGGGACCGAAGGTATCCTCCGCTAGAATAAAACCGGTGGTCGCCAGCAACCCGAGGCCGGCTAAGGCGATCCCATAGGCTGACAATGAATAACTCGCGCCGAAGATGCTGTAGGAACCATAGATGGTAGCGACGATGGCCAGGACGGCCCAGACGCTCGACTCGAGGCCCGAGGCGATTCCGGAAAGAATGAGGGTCGCAGGCCCGGTCCGGCTGGCGTACGCGATCTCGGTCACCGGCTTCTTCTCGACCGCGGTAAAGTATCCTGTCAGCCACTCGATCACCAGCGCCAAGCCGATCCCCATCACGTTGGCCAGGAAGACTCGCCACCAAATCGCGCCGTACTTCGGGCTCACGATGTCGCCAAGGTAAAAGTAACTCACGATCCAGAACCCGACGATCGAACTGAGCGCCGCCATCCAGAAGCCGAAGGTGATCGGCTTCATCGGGTTCATGGCAGGATCGTCCTTGCCCCGAACACACCAGGTCCCGAAGATGGAGCCGAAAACGCCGACGGCACGAATCAGCAGCGGATAGATGACCAGCGCCAGGACGACCTTCGAGGCGCTGGCTGCCCCGCCGAACGACTCGACGAAGTCCTTGTCCAGCATCGCCCCGGCCCCCAGGATGATCGCAGCAACCAGCGTCACCTCGTACGACTCGAAGACATCCGCCGCCATCCCGGCGCAGTCGCCGACGTTGTCGCCCACGTTGTCGGCGATCGTGGCGGGGTTGCGCGGGTCATCCTCAGGGATCCCTTTCTCAACCTTGCCGACCAAGTCGGCGCCCACGTCGGCTGCCTTGGTGAAAATGCCACCCCCCATGCGCATGAATAGGGCAGCCAACGAGCCGCCGAAACCGAAGCCGATCAGGATCTTCATCGCGTTCTCTTTGAAGAGGAGAAAGATGATTGTCGCCCCCAGCAACCCGAGGCCGACCGTGAACATCCCGGATACGGTCCCGGCCCTGAACGCGATCTCCAACGAACTCTTGAAACTGTGGAGCGCAGCCGCCGCCGTCCGGACGTTCCCTTTTACCGCCAGCCACATCCCGACGTATCCAGCGCCGTAGGAGGCGGCGACCCCCATGAAGAAGGCGAGCGACACCCCCAGCGGGAGGAGCATCCCCTCATAGACGCCCCGATACATGAAGAAGAGGCCGATGGTGATGGCGATGACGAACCAGATCATCGTCTTCACTTGGCGCGCCAGGTAGGCCAGGGCCCCTTCTTCTATTGCCTTCGCAACATCTTGCATCGCCTGGCTGCCAGGATCCTCCTGGATCGTCTTCCTCGCCAAGTAAGCGCCATACCCCAAGGCGATGAAGGCCGAAACCAGGACGAACCAAAGGATCTTCCATTCCTGTGGGCCGAACGTCGGCAGTACAATGCTGGCTTCGCTCATGGGATCTATCTCCTATCCGGGTGCGTTCAATGGTGTCTGAGGCAGCTCTATCCTCAATCCATTCATTCCACTCTCACCCACCGGCCCTCGCTCGACTGAGGCTTCGACAGGGCTCAGCCGAGCGCTCGTCGCAGACTCCCCAGCGACGAGAATGGAAGGGGGGGGAGGGGGGAATAGGCGAGGCGACTCGCGCGTCCGCATCTGAGAAACAGAGTACGGAGGCAGGTGCTTACCAGATCTTGGAGGGGATGTTGCCCCTCCCCTTGACCAGGATGTCTACGAGTGCATGATCGAAGTAGTTTGATTGTTCAGCTACGGCAGGGTCGATGTTCCTCTCGTAATGCGCGCGACCGACCTCGATATCTTCTTTCAACAGATCGAACAGCGTATCCTCTTTAATCCCTTCCACGATCCTATCCTGATTGTAAATGATGATATCGGACACGATCACTCGGGCCAAGCGTCTTGCCCGCTCATGGGGGTCCCGGGAGTGAGACACGGAATGCGCCCGCTAGGCCTTGAAGAGCGTGAGCTGGCTGTGATCCTCCCCGCCAAGGGAAACCGGGTAGTTCCCGGTGAAGCAGGCATCGCAGAACCCCGTTCCGCCTTCGGTGTCCTTCCCGGCGGCTTGGTGCAGCCCCTTGAGACTCAGGTAGCCGAGGCTGTCAGCCCGGACGTACCGTCGGATCTCATCGATCTCGTGGGTGGAGGCGATCAACTCCTTGCGGGTTGGCGTGTCGATTCCGTAATAGCAGGGCGAGATGGTCGGGGGCGAGCTGATGCGCAGATGGACCTCCCGTGCCCCGGCCCCGCGGATCATCGACACGATCTTCCGGCACGTGGTGCCCCGGACGATCGAGTCGTCCACGACCACGACCCGCCTCCCCTCCAGAACCTCCCGGACCGCGTTCAGCTTGATCTTCACGCCGAAGTGCCGGATCGCCTGCTTCGGTTCGATGAAGGTCCTCCCGACATAGTGGTTCCGGATCAAGCCGTGCTCAAAGGGCAGGCCAGTCTCCTGGGAAAAGCCAAGGGCCGCCGGCACACCGGAATCGGGAACCGGGATCACGACATCCGCTTCGACCGGATGCTCTCGGGCCAACTGCCGGCCCAGCTCTTTACGGACACCCGAGACGAACCGGCCGAACAAGAGGCTGTCCGGCCTGGAAAAATACACGTATTCGAAGATACACTGAGAGGTGGGCACCGGCGGGAACGGATGAAAGCTATGCACGCCATGTTCGTCGATCTGGACGAATTCACCTGGTTCCAGGTCGCGGACAAACTTTGCCTCGATCAGATCGAAGGCGCAACTCTCAGATGCCAGCACCCAGGTGTCTCCCAGCTTGCCCAGCGAGAGTGGACGAAAGCCGTAAGGATCGCGGATCCCCAGCAGTTCGGTCTCGTTCATGATGACCAGGGAATAGGCGCCCCTCACCTGGCTCAATGCATCGACCGACGCCTCCAGCAGGCTCGTCTCCCGGGAGCGGGCGATGAGGTGAACGATGACCTCGCTGTCGGTCGTGGAGCTGAAGATGGAACCTTGTGCCTCCAACTCCTGGCGGATCTTCTCGGCGTTCGTGAGGTTGCCGTTATGGGCCAGGGCGAGCTGGCCGCGAAGGTAGCCCGCCATCAGGGGTTGGGCGTTTTTGAGCTGTGAGGTCCCGGTGGTCGAGTAGCGGACGTGGCCGATGGCGAGGGAGCCCTTGAGGCGACGAAGCCTGGTCTCGTGGAAGACATCTGCGACCAGGCCCATCGCCTTTTCGAGATGGAGGGATTTGCCATCCGAGGCGACGATGCCCGCGCTTTCCTCTCCCCTGTGTTGCAACGCATACAAGCCCAGGTAGGCCAGGTTGGCCGCCTCTGGATGGTCATAGATCCCGACGATCCCGCATTCTTCGCGGAACTTATCCAGCCGTATCTCTGTCATCTTCCGGCCTTCAGCGATCAGCTATCAGCAGTCAGCTTTCAGCATCGGTCTGGTGGCTGATAGCTGACGGCTGACCGCATCCTGCCTGCTCCTCAAAGGACCCGCTTGATCCCGTGGATGGCCTGTCGGGTCCGGTGCTCATTCTCCACCAGAGCAAATCGGACATACTCATCCCCGTACTGCCCGAACCCGATCCCGGGCGAGACCGCCACCTTTGCCTTGTCGATGAGAAATTTAGAGAACTCCAGTGACCCCATCATCCGGTAAGAGTCCGGGATCTTCGCCCAGACAAACATCGTCCCCTTCGGCTTCGCGAGGCTCCACCCGATCCGGTTCAGCCCATCCACCAACACGTCGCGCCGCACCCGGTAGGTGTCCACAGTCTCCTTCACACACTCCTGCGGCCCGTTCAGCGCGACAATAGCCGCGATCTGGATCGGCTGGAATATCCCGTAATCCAGGTAACTCTTGATCCGCGTCAGGGCCGAGATGATCTGCGGGTTGCCGACGGC
>JACQQF010000069.1 GCA_016207095.1 Candidatus Methylomirabilota bacterium
CATCTGCCGTCTTCACCCCCACCCAAGCCCTCCCCCATCTCAGGGGGAGGGGAAAAATTATGGTCCGAATCTGTGACTCAGGACACTAGTGTCCCGAGTCTACAGTTCGCTTCAGAAATCCCCCCTCCCTCGACGGGAGGGGGCGTGGGGGAGGGTGACCAAACATCCGGCATCTGCCGTCTTCACCCCCACCCCAGCCCACCCCCCTCTCAGGGGGAGGGGAAAAATTATGGTCCGAATTTGTGACTCAGGACATTAGCACACCGTCACACCGCATGAATGAAACCCGAAGCCGTCCCGCCGGGCGGCAGCCGCTTCGTCACGCTTCAACTCATGATGGCACACCTTCTTCCGTACTGGAGTGGAAGGGCAGGACGGATGAACGGGGAGTTCCCGACTCGAGACGCTAGACAGCCCTAAGTGCCTTCTGGCACATTACATTGGTCTGGAAGCAGTCGGAGGTACTTGATTGAGGCGCGCACATGCCCCAAGAATGCCTAAATAGCCCCAAAAGAGGAATGCCTGCTCAGAGAGCACCAGGGGATGTTGGGCAAGCGCCGTGAAGAGATATCCCCCTACGCCAATCGCGAGAAGCCGAGTCCGAGAGTGCTTCTCAATCGAGGCTCGGGTAAAGCCCGGCACCAACACGGTACCGACGCACCATAGGAACGCCGCGAGGCCAAATATCCCTGTCTCGGCGGCTATCTGAACGAAGTAGTTGTGGGCATTCTCGTGACGAAAACTCTCGCTTTCGTACCCTGGCCTATGGTAGTGGCCCACCTCGGAGAAGAATGTCCCCGGACCCTGGCCGAACGCCGGCTTGTCCACAACCATCCGCAGCCCAGCCGCCCACAATGCTTGATGGAATTCCTGCCAAGCCTTCAGCACGAGCCTGGCATCCATCGCTTTGGCGAATCTATCCACCCGCCAACTAGACAGCCGAGGATGGTTTCGAAGTGTCTCTTCGATTACCGTTCTGCCCCCCAAGAGGGGGAAGACAAGGATCCCGCTTGCCAGAGCAGCCAGGACACACCCGCGAATCCACCGCGCTCTCCTTGACCTCGCCAGGGTCGTCCAGGCAATCCCCGCCCCCGCCGCTGCCGCGATGACCGCGATTCGGGATCCAGAAAGGGGGATCATCCATACCGTGAGGACAAGGGTGAGCCCGGCCATCGCTCGTGCCCACAGCTTGTTCTCGGACACGTACGCCGCCCACGCCATGAACAGGGTCAGCACCAAGTACGCCCCGTATGAATTGACCTCGTCGAGCACCGATTCGATCCGGGCGTACATGACGCCTTCATGTCGCGCCCACATCCTCAGGCCATAGAGCGCCGTCACAATGCCTCCGAAAAGCCAGCCACGACACACAAGCTGGATCTCCTTGGAGGTTACCAATCGGTCGAACGTCAACCGGTAACAGAGGAGAGATGCCAGGATAAGCAGCCCTGCCCGCAGCGGGTGATTCGGGGAAAGCTGACGCATTCGCGGGATGTGGAGCCAGGCCATTGTGAGACGATCCCACCACCACGGGCTTTGGAGGAAGAACAGAGCCAGCGACGTCAGCACCACAACCGCGTAGAAGCCAACGGCCGCTTCAGGCCGTTTCGAATCGATAGGTTCTGACAAGGCAGCCCGCCGAAGAAGGAGCCCGATCACAAGACTGAGAAACATCGGTTCGACCCAGAACATTCCAGCCTTGTGGTGAACCGTCGCACTGCCAAGAACCAACCGGGCCACGAGACCATTCACTAGCGGGGCCACAGCGAAGAAACCTGCCAGCGCCCAGACGGGTCGAAGAAGGGAGAAGAGTACGAGGAACGACACCCCGATAACCAGGAGAGTTGAAAGTGGAATCCCGACAAATGGGTGAAGAACTCGTCGTGACAATGCCAGCGCGACGCGGACATATGGGACGAGGAGAACCGCCAATAAGACGACGAGCAGAGATGACCAGATGCGGCCTCGCCATGCGCCAAGAGTTCGCGCAATGCTAAGGATCGAGTCCATCTGGGAAGGCTCGCCCTGCTCCATAGGTGATAGGTGATCCCTGGTCCGGCTCAGCCGCATCCTGTTTCATCTTGACACGCTTCATCTATCGGTCAGATTCTCCTGCCGCCCTCGCATTGTCGGCTCGACCCTCGCCATGACACATATCGGTAGCACCCCTTATTCTCAATGTACGCGCCCATCATAGGGAAAAGCCTAGAGTGTCCTTTCGCCGTGCTACGCGCTGCGCTTCGGTTGGCAGTGAAATTCAGGGGCGAGTACGCTGGCCGGGGGGTGACGAGGCGCTGAAACGCTCGTACCCGGCCACAACCTCGTCGGTCGGGCCGATGGCAACGATTCTCCCATGCTGGAGGAACACGGTGCGGGAACAGGTTTGACGGATCAGGTTCATGTCGTGGGACACCAAAAGGATTGTCACGCCCTTCACCTTGAACGATTCCATCCGTTGCTCACACTTCTTTTGGAAGCCGGCGTCCCCCACGGAGAAGAGCTCGTCGAGCAGGAGCAGGTCTGGCTCCACGGTCGTGGCGATGGCGAATCCCAGGCGGGCGGACATCCCGACCGAGTAGTTCATCAACGGGACATCAATGAACTCCTCCAGCTCGGCGAACGTGACGATGCGGTCAAAGCGGCGCTCTAGCTCCTTTTGCGGAAACCCGAGAAGGGATCCGTAGAGGAAGACGTTTTCTCGCCCGGTCAAATACGGGTCGAAGCCGGCCCCGAGCTCGATGAGCGGGGCGATCCGCCCTCGCACAACCACCCTCCCGACCGACGGGGGGATGATGCCGGCAATCACCTTCAAGAGCGTGCTCTTCCCCGCCCCATTTGGACCGATGATGCCGAGGCGCTCCCCGCGATTGACCTCAAAGGACACCTCCCGCAGGGGCCAGAATTGGTCCCGCTCGACCCGCCGCCTCTTTAGCACACGGATGGCGTATTCCCGTATTGATGTCGTCCGTTCCCGATGCAGCAGGAGACGGATCGAGAGATCCCGTATCTCCAAGACCGGCCGATCGCTCGAACGGGTCGAGGCATGGTCGTGGGTGACCTGATCGACCCCTGGGAGGTGAAGGAGCCGGGAGGCTTGGCCCAGCTTGCCGCTTCTAGACATAGTGGATGAAGCGCCCCTCGAATCGGTGGAATACAGCCCATCCGAGGAGAAGGGTGAACAGGGAGATGCCGAGTCCGAGAAACAAAAGGTCCAGGCGAGGCGCGGTTCCCTGGTAGAGGGGGGTTCGGAGAGATTCGAGAAGCGCGTACATGGGATTGACATACAGCAGAAACTTGAATGTGTCGGGAATGATCTCCGGAGGATAGAAGATCGGGGTGGCGTAAAACCAGGCCAGGACGCCGGCTTCGTAGAAGTACTTCACGTCCCGGAAAAACACGTTGAAGGTCCCCAGGAGTAGCGCAATGCCCAGGGCGAAGCAGGCGAGGCTCAACAACGGAATAGGCAGCCAGAGGAGGCTCCGGCCGAATCCCACCCCAATGGCGACCATGAAGAGAAAGAGCGGAACCAGCGAGAAGACGAAGTTGACGACCTGGGAAGCCACGGACGCGACCGGAAAGATCGCCTTGGGGACGAAGACCTTTCGAATGATGGGACCATTGATGACGACGCTGTCCAACCCCCTGGATGTCCCCAGGGAGAAGAGGTTCCATCCCAGGAGGGCGGTGATGACATAGAGAGGGTAGTTGGGACGGTCGCCGAAGATCCTGGAAAATACCATCGTGAAGATGGCCATCGCGAAGAGGGGATTGAGGACGGTCCATGCGAACCCGAGGACCGATCGCTTGTAGCGAAGCTTGACCTCCCGGATGACCAGTTGGCGAAGTAGCTCTCGATACCGAAAGAGGGTCAGAAGGGGGCCGGAGGAACAGTGCTCTGCGAAATAGATCCCCGGCTCAGGTGTGACGCTCTCAGGGCGTACCGAGGGACCGGAAGAGAACGCCTTCGTCAATTGACGCTCTCCAGTTGTCCCCGAAAGTAATGGATGGTACGGGCGAGTCCCTCCGTGATCTCGACGGTGGGCTCCCATCCGAGTCGCGCCCTCGCCCGGCCAATATCCGGCTGGCGTATGCGGGGGTCGTCCGTGGGCAATGGGTAGAACTCGATGGTGGACGGGCCGCCGACCGCACGGAGGACCATATGAGCGAGCTCAACGACGGTGAACTCTTTGGGGTTCCCAAGGTTGATCGGGTCCACCTCGCTCGACATCAAGAGGCGGTACAGCCCTTCCACCATATCCGAGACGTAACAGAAGCTTCTGGTCTGCGACCCGTCGCCGTACACCGTGAGCGGCTGGCCGCGAAGCGCCTGGTTGATGAAGTTTGACACGACTCGGCCATCGTTGGGTCGCATGCGTGGCCCGTAGGTATTGAAGATCCGCACAATACGCGTATCGAGACCATGATACCGGTGATAGGCCATTGTCATCGCCTCGGCGAACCGCTTCGCCTCGTCGTACACCCCGCGTGGGCCGATCGGATTCACGTTTCCCCAGTAATCTTCCCGCTGGGGATGAATCACAGGGTCGCCATACACTTCTGAGGTCGAGGCGAGTAAAAAGCGGGCGGCCTTGGCCTTGGCCAGGCCGAGGGTTTTATGGGTCCCGAGGGAGCCGACCTTCAAGGTCTGGATCGGAAGACGCTGATAATCGACGGGACTGGCCGGGGAGGCAAAGTGCAGGACATGATCCACAGGGCCATCTATGTCCAGGTACTCTGTGACATCGAGTTTGATGAAACGGAACGCCTCGTGATCCAGTAAGTGCGCCACGTTCTCCATCCGCCCGGTGATCAGGTTGTCCAGGCAGATGACCTCATGGCCATCCCGGATCAAGCGATCGCAGATATGTGAGCCGAGGAAACCTGCGCCGCCGGTGATCAGGGTGCGAGGCATGGCTCGTGAAGAGCGTGCGCGATGCGAGGTCCGGGGTGCGAATCATATCGACCGGCGGTGCGCACTTCGCACTCCGCACTTCGCACTCCGCACTTCTCGCGTTCTCTATTCACCGTCCGATCCCCAGGTATTCGAACCCCATCGATTTCATCTTCTCGCGGTCGAACAGGTTGCGACCGTCCAGGACGAGGGGCCGCCGCATGAGTGTCTTCACGCGGGTGAGGTCAAGGGTCTCGAACTCCTTCCACTCCGTGGCCACGACCACCGCATCTGCACCGGAGACGGCCTCGTACGGGTCCCGGCAGAGCGTGGCAGAGGCGATCTCCCCCCGCGCCGTCTCCATTGCCTTCGGGTCGTAGGCTCTGACCGAGGCGCCCTCGGCCAGCAGTTGCTTGATGAGCGCGATGGCGGGGGAATACCGCACGTCATCGGTATCCGGCTTAAACGCCAGTCCCCATACGCCGATGACCTTCTCCTTGAGAATCCACAGCTGCTCCTTGAGCCTCTTGATCGCCTGGGGGATCCGAGCCTGGTTGATTCGATCAACTTCTCGGAGCAGCCGAAAGTCGTGCCCGCACTTCTCCGCGATCTTGACGAACGCCTGAAGATCCTTCGGAAAACAGAAACCTCCGAATCCGAGGCCCGCCTTCAGGAAGGCTCGACCGATGCGGGCGTCGAGCCCCATCCCCTCCGCGACGAGCTCCACGTCAGCGCCTACCAGTTCACAGAGATCGGCCACACTATTGATAAAAGAGATCTTTGCGGCCAAGAAGGAGTTCGAGGCGTGCTTGATCAGCTCAGCGCTCCGGATGTCGGTCACCAAGAACGGGACCGGGTCCGTCGCGGAGCAGGTGGAATGCACAGGGCAGACAAATGTCCGCCGAATGATGGGATCATACATCTCCCGAAGCAGCCGCTCCGCCCTGGGATGTCCCACCCCGACGACAATCCGGTCGGGGTGCAGAAAATCGACCACGGCACTCCCTTCGCGAAGGAACTCGGGATTGGAGGCGACGTCGAATTCGAGGTGGCTGCCGTTGCCATAGACCTTGAGCGTCTTCTCGATCCACATCCCGGTTTGGACCGGAACCGTGCTTTTCTCCACCACTAGCTTATAGGAAGAGGAGAGTTCCCCGATTCGCCGCGCCACCTGTTCCACCGCCGACAGATCGGCATCCCCGTCCTCCAGCGGAGGCGTCCCCACGCAGATGAAGACCGCCGTGGCAGCTTCGATCCCTTCCTTCAGATCAGCCGTGAAGGCCAGGTGGCCCTTCCGCAGGTTTCTTGCGACCAACTCCTCAAGCCCCGGCTCATAGATCGGCATCTCTCCCGATTGCAGCACCTCGATCTTTTGCCGGTCGTCGTCAACACACACGACCCGGTGGCCGATCTCTGCCAGACACGTCCCGGCGACGAGGCCGACATACCCTGTTCCAACGATGCAGATCCGCATCCAGACCTATCCCTTTGGCGCGGGGCCGGCTTTTGGCGCGCCTTTGCCATAGTGCCGGAGGTCCGCGTCCACCATCATATCGATCAGCTCATGGAATCCCACCTTCGGCTGCCACCCCAGCACGCGCTTGGCCTTAGAAGCGTCGCCCTGAAGCAGATCGACCTCAGCGGGTCGCTTCAGCTCCGGATCCTCAACGACGTGTCGCCGCCAATCGAGCCCCGCCCTTGCGAAGGCGACTTCAACGAGCTCCAGGACCGAGTGGGTCTCGCCTGTCGCGATCACGTAGTCATCCGGGGTGTCCTGTTGAAGCATCAGCCACATCGCCTCGACATAATCGCCGGCGTACCCCCAGTCGCGTCGGGCATCCAGATTGCCCAAGCGAAGCTTCGTGGCCAGACCATGCTTGATCCTCGCGACCCCGTCCGTCACCTTTCGGGTCACAAACTCCCTGCCCCTCCTGGGGGATTCGTGGTTGAAGAGGATGCCGGAGCAGGCGAACAATCCGTAGCTCTCCCGGTAATTGACAGTGATCCAGTGGCCGTAGAGCTTCGCCACGCCGTAGGGGCTTCTGGGGTAGAACGGCGTCCGCTCGTTCTGCGGCACCTCATGGGTCTTCCCGAACATCTCGCTCGTGCTGGCTTGATAGAATCTGATAGTCGGGTCCACCAGGCGGATCGCCTCCAGGAGTCGGGTCACTCCGACGGCGGTGAACTCCGCCGTAAGCACCGCCTGCTCCCAGGAAGTCGGAACGAACGACTGGGACGCGAGATTGTAGATCTCGTGAGGACTGACTTCTTTGAGCAGATGAATGAGGGACGATTGATCGAGCAGATCCGCCTGCCGGAGGGTGATCAGATCACGTACATGCTCGATCCGTTCGAAGGGATCGGTGCTGGCGCGGCGAGCCATCCCGATCACATGATAACCCTTCTTCAGGAGAGACTCCGCGAGGTAGGAACCGTCCTGGCCTGTGATCCCCGTGATCAGGGCTCGCCGCTGGGTCATCGTGTCTCCCCGACAAGTCGCCTCACTTCCTGTGACCGTCCCTTGCGACAGACCAGCACGCCGTGCTGCGATGCCACCACAATCATGTCTGACACCCCGAGGGTTGCCACCCGCTGATCTGTCGAGATGATGACCGAACCGGAGGTATCGAGGCTTCGAACCTCCCCGATGATCACGTTGCCGTTCTCTTCAGACGGAAGCACCCGGGCCAGCGCATCCCATGAACCGAGGTCGTCCCAGGCGAACTCGGCAGGGATCATCACCACGCCACTGTCCATTCGCTCCAGCACCCCATAGTCCACCGAAAGCTTGCGGAAGGCTGAGAATTCCCGGGCCAACACATCGTCTACCCCCCACGCCTCGCGTATGCGGCGGAATCCCGTCCACTCTCCGGGCATATGCCGCGCGAGGAGCCCCTGGATGGTTGTGCCCCGCCACACGAACATGCCGCTGTTCCAATAGTAGCCACCTTCCTGCAGGAGCTTCCAGACGGTGTCCAGGTTCGGTTTCTCCACGAACCGTCGGACGCAGAAGGCGCCCGGAGCATCGGAGAGTGGCTCGCCCGCCTCCAGATACCCGTACCCGATCTCGGGTCGCGTCGGGGGTATCCCGATGGTGACGACCGACGTCGGACGCAGCTCGATGAGGTCGAACGCTCGCCGCAACCCCGCCGAAAACGCCTCTCCATTGGGGATGTGGTGGTCGGCAGGCAGCACAGCCATGACGGCCTCCGGGTCCCGGCGCTCCAGATGAAGAGAAGCAAACCCCACGGCCGCGGCAGTATCCCTCCCAAAGGGTTCGAGGAGCAGATTACCCTCTGGGAGTTCAGGAAGCTGTGCTCGGACCAAGTCGGCATGCGCCCGACCGGCCACTACCAGAATCTGGGCCCAGGGCAGGATGAGCCGCACCCGCCGGACCGTGGCCTGAAGAAGCGACTCATGACCAACCAGACGAAGGAACGCCTTGGGCTGTGCCCCCGTACTTAATGGCCAGAATCGCTCCCCCCGCCCGCCCGCGAGCACGACGGCGAAGGCGTGGTCAATCCCCATGGCTGGCGCGGTTCCCTCTCACTCCCCATCGCCTCGACCATAGTCGTCATGAAGGCGGACGATATCGTCTTCACCGAGATAGGGGCCACTCTGAATCTCGATGATGGTCAAAGGAAGCGGGCCGGGGTTCTCGATCCGATGGGACGTGCCCGCGGGGACGAAGGCCGATCCCTGGGGATGGACATCAGCGATCTGTTCCCCAATAGTCACCCTGGCCAAGCCGGACACTACAATCCAATGCTCACTCCGATGATGGTGAAACTGAAGGCTCAGGCGACAGCCCGGATTCACGTCGATCTGCTTGACCTTGTACGCCTTTCCCTCCCCGAGAACTGTCCATCGCCCCCACGGGCGTACCTCGGTGACACCCGCAAGCACTGACTCCGGAGCCTGTCGTGAGCGTTGTGGTTCCAACGGCACCCCTCTCTTCAGGACACATCTTTCCCGAACAGGCCGATACCGCGCGGCCCGACCCTGAATTCCGATGAATGTATACAACTATGCCGTGGAAGTCAATCGGATTGCGGACAAGGGAGAGAAAGCCCACTGTACGTTCGGTGGTAATACTGCCGGTAGTCGCCGTCCTTCACGCGTCGCCACCAAGATTCGTTCTGCTGATACCAGCGAATCGTCTCCAGAAGCCCGGCCTCGAAGGTGTAACGGGGCGTCCAATGCAGCTCCCGTTCGAGCTTACCGGCATCGATCGCGTATCTCCGATCGTGCCCCAACCGGTCCGTCACATGAACGATCAATGCATCAGGCTTGTCGAGGGCCCTGAGGATCAGACGAGCCACGTCGATATTCGCCCGCTCGCTGTTGCCGCCGATATTGTAACTCTCGCCCTCCCGGCCCATTTTGAGAATCAGCGTCAGCGCTTCACAGTGATCCTCCACGTGAAGCCAGTCGCGGACGTGAAGCCCGTCGCCATACAGCGGGAGCGGTTCGTTGGCGAGCGCATTGGTGATAAACAGCGGGATGATCTTCTCGGGGAACTGGTAGGGGCCATAGTTGTTGCAGCTACGGCTGATGATCACCGGCAAGCGGTAGGTGTGAAAGTACGCGTTGGCCAGGAGATCCGCCGCCGCCTTGCTGGCCGCGTATGGACTGTTCGGGGAAAGGGGGCTCCGCTCTGTGAAGCGCCCGCTCGGTCCAAGCGAGCCGTACACCTCGTCTGTGGACACCTGCAGCATCCTCGGAACCCGTCGCCGACGACAGGCGTCCAACAGGATCTGGGTCCCCAGGACATTCGTCTCCACAAACGCTCTCGCATCCTGGATGCTCCGGTCCACATGGGACTCCGCGGCAAAGTTCACCAGGGCGTCGAACTGCATCCCGAGCACCTCATTCACCAATTCGGCGTCGCAGATGCTTCCCTTCTCGAAGCGGTATCGGGGATTCCCCTCGGCATCGGCGAGATTCTCGAGGTTGCCGGCATAGGTCAACTTATCGAGATTGAGAACGGTCCAATCCGGCTCTCTGACAAGGAGATGGCGGATGAAGTTCGATCCGATGAATCCGGCCCCGCCGGTCACGAGGATGCGCATTGGCTTCGCCAAGGTGCGGGGTGCGGAGTGCGGAGTCCGGGGTGCGGCATGCAGTGCACCTCGCACCTCGCACCTCGCACCTCGCACCTCGCACTTCGCACTTCGCACAGGTTCATACGAGCCCGACCTGGCTGCTATCGCCCAGCATGAGACGGTAGGCCTTCGGTTTGGCGTCAGAGCGGAACACCTCGACGCTCTTGCCGATCAAGCTATCCTCCAACCTGCCGCCGATATCGGTGATCCGGCTGTGGTCGAGGATGATGCTGTGCTCGATCTCGCTATTCTGTACCAGGGTGTCGTGATAGATCGAGGTGAATGGCCCGATGTAGGAATTGATGATCTGGCAGCGCTTGCCGATGATCACCGGCCCTCGAACGGTGCTGGCCACAATCTTCGCCCCCTGCTCCACGACCACCTTGCCGATAAGCTGCGAGGCCTCATCCACCTCGCCCTCCACCCTCGGGGTAACGGCCTCGAGCATGATCCTGTTGGCCTCCAGCATGTCTTCAAGCTTCCCGGTATCCTTCCACCAGCCGCTGATCACGTGTGGATGGACACGATATCCTTTGTCGATAAGATATTGGATCGCATCGGTGATCTCCAGCTCGCCCCTCGGGGACGGCGTGATGGCGTGAACCGCCTCAAAGATGGTCTTGTCAAACATATAGACGCCCACGAGCGCGAGGTCGCTTTTCGGGTTGGGGGGTTTCTCCTCCAGGGAGACGACCCGCCCATTCCGAAGCTCCGCCACCCCAAACCGTTGCGGGTCACGGACCTTGGCAAGCAGGATCTGAGAGTTGGGCTGGAGCTGCTTGAACTCTTCTACCAGAGAACGGATCCCGTCTTTGACCAGATTATCCCCGAGATACATGACAAATGACTGATCTCCGAGAAACGATTCGGCGATCTTGACCGCGTGGGCCAGACCGAGGGGCGCTTCCTGCTCGATATAGGAGACGTGGAGGCCCCACCGCGCGCCGTCGCTCACGGCCTCACGGATCTCCTGCTTCGTCTCACCCACCACGATCCCCACCTCCCGGATCTCGGCTTCCGCGATCGCCTCCAGCGCATAGAAAAGGATCGGTTTATTGGCGATGGGCACAAGTTGTTTGGCGCTGGTGTGAGTGATGGGACGCAAGCGGGTCCCCCGACCACCGCTCAGGATCAAGGCCTTCATCGCGGCGCCTCCGTTAAGCGAGGCCCTTCCAGCGCCTCCTGGAGGTCGATCGAGGCAGGGATCAGTGACGGGTCGTCGAGCGCCTTGAGGGCCGAGGTCGCAAGCGCAAGCCCTTCCTCGTCATCGCTCTCGAATTGTCGGAGGAGTAAAGGAATGGCCTGGGCACGATGATCGAGAAGCGAGTGAAGGCGCCGCCTGAAGAGGTCGGGGGAAAGATCCTCCCGCTTCAGCTCGTCCAGCAGCGCAGCAAGGTCCGAGGCTGACTCCTCGCAAATGCCCGTCTTTCGGCCCAAGGCGATTCCTTCCTCTTGTGGTGTTCCGTAGGAGGTCGGAGGCATTCTACGGGAGGGGGGAGGGCTTGTCAACGCCGATTAGCGCCGGATCTTCGTGTTCAGACGTCGAACACCACCCTGCCGTACCAGCGATCCCCATCCCTCCGACACTGCAGGAGGTGATAGGTGGCTGCCTTGACGATGGTCTTGAACCGATGGCGGGCCGGGTCGGCAGGCTCTCCCAGCAACTCTCCGCGCACACGCCCACCTTCGACCTCAAGCACTCGGACATCGGCCGGTGCCCACTCCTCGACCTCGCATCGGTACAAGAGCTCGTTCAACCATGCCACCAGAAGGGAAGGAAGATCCGTGCCACGCGCCTCAACGGGAAGGCTCCCTGCCGGCCGGGTCGTGTCAGGGGCGATCATGAGGGCGAACATTCCCCGGGCGGCATTGGCAAACAGCTCATGCAGTGTGTCGGCGGAGGCGGTGATTCCCACATCCGCCGTGACCTCGAATAACTCAAACCCCGCCTGTTCCACGCTCCCTTCTTTATCGCCCCCAGTCTTCACTCACCCTCGCACGCCGCACCCCGCACTTCGCACCCCGCACTGGTCTCACGCACCTCGCACCTCGCACCTCGCACCTCGCACTGCATTTACTCATACCTCAACGCCTCAATCGGGTCCAGGAAGGCCGCTTTGCGGGCGGGGTAGTAGCCGAAGAACACCCCAACCAGGGCGGAGAAGGCGAAAGCCAGAAGGATGGCGCCCCCGCTGATCAGGGTGGACCACTTTGCCAGATACGAGATTGAGAGCGATGCCAGGAGCCCGAGAGCGATCCCGATCAATCCTCCGACAAGTGACAGCGTGACCGCCTCTACGAGGAACTGTGTCAGGATGTCCCGCGCTCTTGCGCCGACCGCCAACCGCAATCCGATCTCCCGTGTCCGCTCCGTCACGGACACCAACATGATGTTCATGATTCCGATCCCCCCGACGACCAGGGAGACAGAGGCGATGGCACCCAGCAGGATCGACATCACCCGGGCCGAATCCTCCTGGGCGGCAAACACCTCCGAAAGGTTGCGAACGTTGAAGTCATCCTCCTGTCCCGGCTGCAAGCGATGCCGCTGTCGAAGGAGGGCCCCGATCTGCGCTTCGGCTTCCTTCATCATCATCGGACCGCGGGCCTGAACCACGATCGCTCCCACCGCGCGGGCATTGGCCTGGCTCACCCCCAACACCTTCTTCTTCGTCGTGGAGATGGGAAGCAGGATGATATCGTCCTGGTCCTGTCCCCAGGGAGATTGTCCCTTCGGCGAAAGGACGCCGAGGACGGTGAACGGGACCTTCTTGATCCGGACGATCTGACCGACTGGATCGGTGCCCCCGAAGAGATTCTCCACGACTGTCCGGCCGACGAGCGCCACCTTCGTCGCCCCGTCCACGTCCTGCCAGGTGAAGGGGCGCCCGGACACCACCCTGTAGTCCCTGATCTCCAGGTATTCCGGTGCCGTTCCCTGGATCACAGTAGACCAGTTGTTGTTCCCGAACACTACCTGCGCTGTTCCCCGCACAGATGGCGACGCCGCCGCCACCGCAGGGCACTCCAGCGCGATCGCCTTCGCATCCTCCTCGGACAGGGTCTGGACCGAGCCATGCCCGAGCCGGATACCTCCGCTTGTCACGCTCCCCGACAGAATTATGATGACGTCGCTGCCGATGCTTTTGATCTGTTCGGCGATCCGAGCCGTGGCACCCGAGCCCACGGCCACCATGGCGATGACGGCGGCCACGCCGATGATAATCCCCAACATGGTGAGAGCCGACCGGAGCCTATTGACCCTGAGGGCCCTCAGTGCGATCCTGACGCTTGCGAGGATTTTCACCTTAGCCGTGCTCCGCGGAGAGCTGTTGCTGGTTCTCCAAGGCTTGCTTTGGCCGCTCGGTTCGCTCGTCCCGCACCAGCCGGCCATCCCTGAAGTGGAGGGTCCGGTTGGCAAAGGCGGCGATATCCGACTCATGGGTGACAAGGATCAGTGTGATCCCCGCCTCCCGGTTGAGGCGCTGGAACACCGCCATGATCTCGACGCTGGTCGCGGAATCGAGATTGCCGGTCGGCTCATCGGCCAGGATGATCTGCGGGGCATTGACAAGGGCCCGGGCAATGGCCACGCGCTGTTGCTGGCCGCCAGAGAGCTGGCTTGGGTGGTGCTCCTCTCGCCCGGCGAGGCCAACCGAATGGAGGGCCTTCAGCGCCTTGGTCCGGCGGTCACGCGCCGGCGTGCCGTTGTAGAGCAGCGGAAGCTCTACATTCTCCAACGCGCTGGTCCTGGCCAGAAGGTTAAAGGTCTGGAAGACGAACCCGATCTTGCTATTTCGGATGCTCGCCAGCCCATCCCGATCGAGGTCCGCGACGTTCACCCCGTCAAGCCGGTAGAGACCGGAGGTCGGCTTATCCAGGCAGCCAAGGGTATTCATCAACGTGGACTTACCCGACCCGGAAGGCCCCATGATCGCGACGAAGTCTCCACGCTCAATCTTGAGAGATACCCCCCTCAGGGCCTGGACCGTCACATCGCCTAACTGATAGTGTTTGACCAGGTCCTCAATCTCGATCAGAGCGGCCACGACTTCATCCTAGAATCTCGGCCCGCGCTGGCCGACCGGTTGCCTCGGACTTCCGACAGTAGACCCCTCTTTGGAGACGACCCCGACCAGTACTTCTTGTCCCTCCTTGAGATCGCCCTCGGTCAACTCGCTGAAGCTTCCATCGGTAATTCCCAGCTTCACTGCGACAGGCCGAGGTTTCTTGTCATCGCCCAGGACCCAGATGGTCTGCCCGCCCCCACCTTTCCGATCGCCGCGCATCCCCGGCGCTCCACCGCCGATCGCGGGACCCTGGGCAGCGCGAACGTTCCCGTCACCATCGTGTCGCTGTTGGCCTTTGAGATCGGGGGGTCGGAATCTGAGCGATGCGATCGGAATCCTGAGGACGTTCTCACGGCGGTCCACCATGATCTTGACGTTCGCCGTCATCCCCGGGAAAAGCTTCAAGTCCTGGTTGGAGACCCCGATGACCACGTTGTAGGTGATCACGTTCTGGACATTGATCGGCGCCTGCCGGATCTGAACGACCTTTCCCCTGAAGATCTCACCCGGGTAGGCGTCCACTGTGAAGGTGGCGTCCTGTCCAACCCGGACCCGCCCGACGTCGGACTCGTCCACGTTGGTGTCCACCTGCATCTTGGTCAGGTCCTGCGCGATCAAAAAGAGGGTCGGCGCCGAAAGGCTCGCCGCCACTGTCTGTCCGACGTCCACGTTTCTGGAGACCACTGTCCCATCGACCGGCGCCCGGATGTAGGTATGGTCGAGATCGATCTGGGCCTGCCTCAGGGCTGCCTCCTGCTGCTTCACCTGCGCTTCGCCTGCCGCGAGTTGAGCCTTGGTGACCTCATGCTGAGCCTGGGCCGCTCGGATGCCGAACTGGGCGGCCTGCTCCTGCGCCTGGGCCGCCTCCAGCGCCGCCACGTTGGAATCGTAGTTCGCCTGTGCAGAATCACGCTCTTCGGCCGAGATCCCTCCCTCTTTGAAGAGGCCGATCCGGCTCTTGAGCTTGATCTGTGCATCCAGGACAGAAACCTTTGCCTTGGCCATATTCGCCTTCGCGCCCTCCAGCGAGGCCCTGGCGTTCGCTATATCGGCCTCGGTCTTCTGGAGCATGGCCCGTGCATTGAGGACCGCCGCCCTGGCGTTGTCGAGGTTCGCTCTTGCCTGGCTCAGCTTGGCCTCCAAGATCTCGGGATCGATCCTGGCCACCAGTTGTCCTTTCTTGACCCTGGTGTTGAAGTCGGCATGGAGCTCCTTGATATTCCCCGAGACCTGGCTGCCGACCTGAACGGTGACCACGGCGTTGGGGTTGCCGGTCGCCGAGATGGTGGCCTCGATGTCTCCCCGTTCAACGCGAGCTGTCCTGTACTCGACCCGGTTCTGCCCTCGAAAGTAGGCCCAGCCGCCCAGAGCAATGAGGGCGATGACCCCAATGATGACCAACAACACTTTCCCCTTAACCGATTTCATGAGACCTCACAGCTCGAGCCGATTTTTCTCGAGGACCGTCCCCTTGACCAGCTCGAGATTGGCCAGGTCCTGATTGTAGGTGGTGATGGCCTGGATCTCGCTCGCCTGGGCCGCCGCCAGATCACGCTGAAACGAAAGGACGTTAAAGGTGGTCGTGACACCCGCCTCAAGCCGCTTTCGCTCGACCCGGAGCTGCTCCTCGGCCAACCCCCGCGCCGCGCGAGTGGCCTCCACGCGCCGGATGTCGGCCTCGATCCGCCGGACCCCCTCCCGAACCTGAGAGACGATCTGACGCTTGAGATTCAGCAGAGACGTCATCGACTGATCGTAGCTGAGCCTCGCCTGGACGAATGCCGATTTGGCTGACCGGTTACCCAAGGGATACTCCAAGACCAAGGCCGCCGACCACGAGGGGAAGTCTCCGGAGGCCAGACGGTTGTAGTCGCTGCCGAGACCTTTGTTGATGTCGCTGAGGCCGTTCAGGCCAAGGCTCCCCTGCAGTTGGAGGCTGGGGAGCAACTGATTTCTGGCAACTCTCAGGTTGAGATCGTTGTTCTGCAGCGTCAGTTTTGCCGCGGCGTACTCGGGGCGCTTCTCCAGGGCCTCCTGAATGCTCGCTTCCGTCTCCACCCGCGCCACGTCAAACGGCGGGCCGTCGGCCGGGATGATACTTCTGGCCCATATCCTCTCTCCATCGGGGATGTTGATGATCAGCTTGAGCTGGTCTTCGGCATCCTTCACGGCCTTCTCAGCAAGGATGACATTTTGCAGTTGGGCCGCCGCCTGAGCCTCGGCCTGGATGACCTCCACAGGTGCCGCAACGCCGGCCCGCACCCGGGCCTTATTCAACTCCTCCAGATCCCTGGCCAGGCGGAGCGAACGCCTCTGGACCTCCAGATTTTCGATAGCGAAAACAAGATTCCAGTAAGCGTTGTGGACGTTGGTGATCACCTGGTTCGCCTGCAGTCGAAGCTGCGTCACCGAGATCACCTGATTGTTTCTCGCAATCTTGATGGAAGCGGTGTTCACATCCGGCCCGAAGTTCTTGAGGAGATTCTGGGTCACGCTCAACGCGAGAACCGTTCGGTAGGCAGGGTTGTTTGGAACGAACTCCGAGTTTGTATCCTGCCGGTTATTGGTGAGACTCAACGTGTAGCTGCCACCGATCGGCAGTTGCTGGGTTAGGGAGGCATTCACGTCCTGGTTCGATATCCTGCTCACCCTCGCCCCTGCAAGGACGTTCGCAGATGGCGTGACAGTGCGGTTGGCATCTGCCGTGAGGGAGAAGACCGGATCGAAGACCGCCTTCTGGATGATGATGTCTTCCGCAGCGATCCTTGGGTTGTAGTTCGAAATGGCGATGTCGAGGTTATTCTTCAGGGCCATCAGCACCGCCTCCCGGAGTGACAGGCGAAGTTCGCCCACATCGGCCAACCCGCCGCTGGGCAGAACCTCCTGAGGCGTTACCTGGACCACAAGGCGCCCGAAATCGACGGACGCGGCAACTCGGCCTTGACCCGGGGCAACTGACAGGCCATCCTCCGCGCCCGCCATTCCAACGGAAAGAACAAGGATCAACACCACCAGCTTAATCCACAAGCAGACCTTGCCACGGAAGGCCGTCATGCTTCCTCCTTTCAGATTTTCCCATTGAGTGTCCAGTGCCGTTCCAACTTGTTGCGGCTAATGCCGTTCCAACTCTTCTCGCCTAATCGCCAACAAATATTCTTTTGCCCAAACGGTTGGAACGGCACTGGCCTTACCATTTAGGCGTAAATAGTTGGAACGGCACTAGTGTCCTGTCTCAGAAATTCGGACCATAATTTTTCCCCTCCCCCTCAGATGGGGGAGGGCTTGGGTGGGGGTGAAGACGGCAGATGTCTGATATTCACTCACCCTCCCCCGCACCCCCTCCCGTCAAGGGAGGGGGGATTTCTTAAGCGAACTTGAGAGTCAGCACACTAGCGATGGAACGATCTCGCCGAACGCCTCTTCAGGGCGCACGCCGCCCCGCCTTCGCGCCTGAGGCTGCCTGCTCCTCTGCACGACGCTCCTCGTCCCAGCGCTTCACAAACGCCTCGAAGCGCCCCTGTTGCTCGGCGTTGAGGATCCCGCGGATCCGGACGCGGGCCCGCTGCCTGACCTCGTCGAACTGGGGGCGGAGGCGCGCCCGCAAGGCGAGAAACTCCTCTCGCGTCCCATCCAGGATGGCGTTCAACCCGCCCATCTGCTCTGGCTGCAGTCCCACCGCCTCCGTCATCTGCTTGACGTAGCGCTCCCGATCGAACCGTCCCGTCCAACCGGAGGGACGACCAGGGTCGATCCCACGATAATAGACGGACACCCCCAGAGCGCCGGCGGCAATGCCCAGGATGAAGATACTGACGAAGGCGAGCCGGACCTTCACGCGCGTTTCCACCATCCAATCCATCCTACTCTCCAGACCCCGCACCCCGCGCCTGCCCCTGCATGAGCACAAAGGCCAACATCTGGTCCTGATTGGGCCGCTCCACGCTCCCCGTCAGATTCACCTCCTCAAGCGAGAAGGCATAGATCTCTCTGCTGTGAGCACCCTGGACCTGCCGGGGCATTGACGGGCCTTCCAGTGAGATGGTGACACCGGCCAGGACCAGGACCCCGAGTGCCACAGCGGGGATGAGTCGCCTCGCAAAGCCCCAGGCATGAAGGAGGGTCGAGTCCGGCTGGGCACTGCCAGCCGCTGCGAGCCGTTCCCGCAATCGAGCGTAGAACGATGGCCCCGGCACGATCTCCTGACGAAGGGTTCCCAGCAGGACCGAAGAGAGCCTGGCGACCTTCGCCGTCTCGCCGCAGCGGCGGCACGCTGCCAGATGACGCGTCAGTGCCTGTTGCTCGCCAGGGGGAATCTCACCTTTTCGTTCGAGCTCAAGCAGGTTCTCCGTGTCACGACAGGTCATCATGTCCTCCCCGTGGTGCGATCTCCCATCTATTCGTCGTGCTCATCCTGCCGGATCAGCCGTCGAAGCGCAGCCTGCATCGCCCGACGCGCGCGGAACAGGCGGACCTTTGCGGCCGCCCGGCTGCAACCGAGTGAGCCTGCGATCTGGGCGATCTCGAATCCATTGACCTCCCTGAGCGTGATCGCCAGACGATCCTTGGGAGGGAGCGTGGCCAAGATCCGTTCCGCCAGATCCCTGGCGGCGAGGCGATCGTCCGCCTCGCCCCCGCCCGATAGGTATCCTTTCTTCACGTAGCGGTCGAGGAAGTCGGCCTCGCTCTCCGCCAGGTCAGCGATCCCGATCTCCGGGCGCCGGCGGATCCCTCGTAGATGATCGTAACAGGTGTTGACGGCGATCCGGTGAAGCCAGGGGGCGAATGGCGCCCCTGACCGGAACCGCCCGATTGCAAGGTAGGCCTTGAGAAACACCTCCTGTGCCAGGTCCTCCACGTCCTGCCGGCGCCGCAGAAAGCTGCCGATGATCCCGAAGACCAACCGCTCATGCAGCCTGACCAGGGCCTCGAAGGCTCGTTGGTTCCCGTCCTGCGCCTGCCGGATGAGGCGAGCCTCCTCCTGAGCTGCTTCGTCCCTCTGCTCCCTCGCAGGCTCCAGGCCTTTCTCCTTATCATTATCATTCATGCATATATACGCTCGCCAAGAACGATCGGTTACGGGCATACGTGCGGCGAGACAGTCGGAAGTCCTGGCCCGTCTAGCCCACCGCAGGGGCGCATCACCGGAGGGTGAACACAAGCCGACGAAGAGAGCGCCCCAAGCGCGCCTGGCCGAGGCCTCAGTAACGCTGGGCGAGGCCCTCTCGTTCGATCCGGTGGGGCCGATAGGCGACCGACGTTTCAACGCAGGACTTACTGGTGGGAAGGAGCTTGCCCGGGTTGCACCGCTGGGTCCGATCGAAGGCGTTCCGAACCTTTCGCATCGCGTCGAGGTCGTCCGGACTGTACATGAGGGGCATGAAGTCGATCTTCTCCATCCCGATCCCATGCTCTCCCGTAATACTGCCACCGACGGAAAGGCACAGTTTCATGATCTCCGCCCCGGCTGCAATGGCCCTCTGCAGCTCCCCTTCTCGCCGTGAGTCAAAGCAGATGAGGGGATGAAGGTTACCATCGCCGGCGTGGAAGACGTTGGCGATCAGAAAGTCGTAGCGCCGGCCGATCGCTTCGATCTCCCTCAGCACATACGGGAGTTTGGTTCGCGGCACAACCCCATCCTGCAGATAGTACTCATGGGTAATACGACCGACGGCCGCGGCTGCGCCTTTCCGTCCCTTCCAGAGCAGGGCCCGCTCCTGATCGTCCTTGGCGTTTCGCAGGTCCAGAACCCCCTGGGTCCGGCAAATCCCTTCGATCCCTCTGGCTTGGGCGGC
This sequence comes from Candidatus Methylomirabilota bacterium, assembly GCA_016207095.1. Lineage (GTDB taxonomy): Bacteria > Methylomirabilota > Methylomirabilia > Methylomirabilales > Methylomirabilaceae > Methylomirabilis. Next base: position 19,859 of record JACQQF010000069.1, read on the forward strand.
GATCTCGGCCGCCGGCCCGTCCAGCTCGATGAGGAGGACCGCCCCGGCCCCCTCATGATAGCCGATGTGCAGCCACTCTTCCAGCGCGCGGATGATGTGCCTGTCCATCAGCTCCAGGGCCGACGGGATGATCCCTGCCGCGATGATCGTAGACACGACCTCGCTGGCCTCTTCGATCCCCCGGAATGAGGCCAGCAGCGTCTGCACCGCCTCCGGCTGGCGAACGAGGCGGACGATCACCTTCGTACAAATCCCAAAGGTTCCTTCGGAGCCGACGAAGAGGCCGGTCAGGTCGTAGCCGGGAACGTCGAGGGTCTTGCCGCCAACCTGGACGATCTCTCCAGATGAGAGGACCAGCTCGAGCCCAAGGATATGCATGGTGGTGGCCCCGTACTTGAGACAATGAGGGCCACCGGCATTCTCCGCCACATTGCCGCCGATGCTGGAGGCGGTCTGGCTCGCGGGATCGGGGGCGAAGAAGTACCCGTGATCTCGAACGGCCTGAGTCAGAGCGATGTTCACCAGCCCGGGCTCCACGACGGCGCGTTGGTTCGGCAGATCGATCTCCAGGATGCGGTTCATCCGGTTGAGCCCGATCATGACGCCGCCCTTCAGCGGAAGGGCCCCGCCCGAGAGGCCGGTCCCTGCCCCACGCGGCACGACGGCAAGCCCCTCCCGATCGCACACCTTGACGACTGCGGCCACCTGCTCCGTCGTGTCGGGGAGGACCACCACATCAGGCACAGCCTTGTCCAGGTAGGTCATCCCGTCACACTCATAGACGATCAATTCATCCGCATCGGAGATGACCCACTCCCGGCCGACGATCGCCGCCAGTTCGTCAACGATCTTGGACTTATCCATTATGATGCTCGCCTTCTAGCAGCCAACGATGATGAGCCACCTCTATCGGCCCTCTTGTCGTTTCAGCAGTCTCATCATCCGCTGATAGGCTGGCATCACAAAGCGGTATTTTATCGGCCCGTAGCGCCTGCGCAGTCGCCAGCCTAAGAAGTACGCGTAAGCCATAGCGCGCTCCCTGGCATTGTCCTTCGCCCGCCCCCTTCTCACGTGTTCCCTGAGGACCTCTCGGTACAGTTCGAGTAATCCATCCACTGCTCCATCGCGTCCCGCGGTAGCACGGATTCGCCGTGAGACTTCGGCAGCGTCCTTTGGGTCGTAACAAGCGATCTCCCAGCCGATCACGTCAGGATGGATCGGTCCCGAGAGGGTATGTCTCCCGAAGTTAAGGGACCGGAGCCGATCCAATTCACCAGTCGTTACCATGGGACCCGCGCCTGCCACGTCGCAGAGGATCACGGCCGCGCCGACTGCGGCCGCTTCTAGGGCGCACCGCCCCTTGGCGAACACGAGATCATATCGCCCGAGCACTTCCTCCGGCCTTGCGCAGACATTGCCTGCGCTTGCCCCTATGACATCAAGCGCGATGCCCGCACGACCACACGCCTCGCGTACCGCCCCCACGTGGGTGCGCTCGCTCGCGTTGTTGCTAAAGACTAATGCGCGCGCAAGGCGAGGCGGGAGAGGGTCGCGAGGAGTGAATCGCTTGAGATCAACGAAGTTCGGCAGCACGCGGACTCGGTCCTCCGGGATGCCGTGCCTCCGCACAAGCCGGTCGCGGCAAGCGAGATCGACGGCCACATACTTGAGAATGCGCGGGAACCGCGGCGGGCTGTCATGCCAGGCCCGCGAGTCGTGGCAGAAAAAGACTGCCGGTACGCCCGCGAAACGCAATAGCGCCTTCACCGTGGGGAGGTTGTGATGTCCGTGAATCACATCAGGCGGCGTAGCGACCGCCCTCAGGTTATCAACCACCGTGACTCCCGCGTCCCGGAGTTCCTCGGCTACCAGCCCCAGCTCAGGAGAGTAGACCATCGGGGTGTAACCACGATCGAGCAACCCCGTTGCCAGGTCGCGAACATACAGCTCCGTTCCCGTCCGTGTCGCGAGCGTGATGTTGGTGATGAGGATTCGCAACCCGCTCATCAGCCGGTCCTTCCCGTGAATCGCCACAGCGCCTCCGCCAGTGGGAGGACATGCTGCCGATAGCGAATCACCTGCTCGTAATGGCCAGCCGAGACCTGTCCCTCGCCATGTCGTTCATAAGCGGGGGGCTCCTCCGTCAGGCCTGGGCATTCAGCCCGACCGGCAATGGGCCGGAACCACTCCACGCGGAATGCCTCGATCCCGAACTGCTCGAGCGAAGCCTTCGCCTCGTCAGCGACTTCGGCATAGTTCCGCGCCGCTTCCAGTTTCCTCGCAAAGGCCTCGTCGTCCAAGTGGAGACAGGTCGAACTGCCACGCAGCGCCTTTGGACATTGGTCCGGTCGGCTCATGACCAAAAAGTCGAAAGTGGCAACCCGATGGTCTATAGACTGGTTCGCGATCTCTACAGCCGCATTGACGACAAGGCGGCAGACATCATGCGCCATGATTGTGCCTTCAGCGGCATCGCTAACGACGTACTCAATGCGGTTGCGGACCATTGCGTCAGCAAGCTGCTCCGCGAGTCCGACGAAGAGGTCGAAGTCTCCCTTCAGAACAGCCGAGTACAGCATCAGGTCCGTGAGAACTCCGTAGATGGAGCCTGGTTCAGCGCCAACACGGGCAAGGACCTGTGTCGTCGAGCCCAATCTCGATCGACCCGAACGCCCGGAGCCATCAGTCAGCACAAAGACCGTAGGCCGCGCGAGCTCGAGCCATCCGTGAACCCGTAGCTCGTGACCGGGGTGGGCAACAACCAGCGCAGTTCGTGAACCCGGAACAGCCGGCAGCCTCATCAATGTTCCTTACTTGACCGCCCTCACCATAGCCTTTGAGCCGCCCTCTCCGGCGCCGGCGTCGTAGGCCCAGGCGAGCAGCTCGACCGGATGGGCGACGCGAACCTTCATGCCACGCCGCTTCATCCCTACATCGAGCTGGATCAAGCAACCTGGATTGCCGCTCACAACAACCTCGGCGCCGCTCTCAGCGATCCGATTCAGCTTCCGCTCTAGCATCTGGCGGGCTTCCGTGGGGTGAATCAGGTTGTAGATCCCCGCGCTGCCGCAGCACACATCTGACTCTTTCAACTCGACGAACTGGGAGTCCGGGATCGATCTAATCAATGTGCGCGGTTCAGATCTGACCCGCTGTCCATGGACCAGGTGGCAGGGCTCGTGGTACGTCACCTTCAGCGGAACGCTCCCCAGCTTTCCGTTCATCGGGGCGGCGGCCAGCACCTGCGAGACGTCTTTCACCTTTTTGCCGAAGATTGCTGCCCGGGTCGCGTACTGCGGGTCACCATGCAACAAGTCGCCATATGCCTTCATGGCCGAGCCGCACCCCGCGGCATTGACGACCACGGTATCGACCTCCGCTCGCTCAAAGATCTCTATGGTCTTTCTCGCGAACGCCTTGCCCCGCTCTCGCTCCCCTTCGTGAATCAAGAGGGAGCCACAGCACCCCTGCCCCTTTGGTGCCACCACCTCGTATCCATTCTCCGCCAGGACCCGCGCCGTCGCCAGGTTTACGCCGGGGAACAGCACGCTCTGTACGCAGCCGGCGAGCAGGCCCACGCGACCCCGTTTTGGCCCGATGGCACGGGTCATCTCGGGAAGCGCGTGGCGAAGGCTCAGGTCAGGGATCGATGGCATCAATCCCTCCATCTCTCCCAGGCGACCGAACAGCGTCAGGAGACCGGAGGCCCGGACAAGAGCCTGTAGACCGGACTTCTGGTAGAGCCTCAACCCACGAAGCAACCACGTCAGTCGATCGGCATCGGTGAAATAATAAAGGATAAACTCACGTAGGCGCCTTTCGGCTGGCGGATAGGTATAATTCCGCTTGACCTGCCCTCTCGCCGACTCCATAAGGTGGCCGAACTGGACCCCGGATGGACAGGCGGTTTCGCAGGCCCGGCAGACCAGGCAAAGCTTCATGTGCTTCACGAAGTTGTCGCTGATCCCGATCTTCCCCTCAGAGGCCGAGCGGATCAAGTAGATCCTGCCACGCGGAGAATCCAACTCGTTGCCGAGGATCCGGTAGGTGGGGCAGGCCGGCAGGCAGAAGCCGCAGTGGATGCAGTCGAGATAGAGCTCCGTATCGGGCGGATCGATCGCGTCAAACGCACTCTTTTGAGTGGAACGACCAACTCCCTCGCTGACCATCCTTCTGCATCCCTCTTGGGACCTGGAACCCTGAACTGTGAACTGTGAACTAATACAAACGCATTAAGTGGGGTGTCATTCTGAGCAGAGCGAAGAATCTGAGTATCCGAAGAGCGAGACCCTTCGCTTCGCTCAGGGTGACAGGTCGCGGACAACCGGCCCCACAGTGAGGAGGGTTTTCTAAGCAACCACGGTGTAACAGGATTTATGGCGCTTGCATTAGATGCCCCCCACAAACCGACCCGGATTCAAGATCCGATGGGGATCGAACTGCTGTTTCAATTCCTGCATCAACGGCAAGGCCTTTCCGACCGGTCCCCACACATCGACCGCGGCCTTGAGGGCTGGAGGGGCCGACATCACCACGAGGTTGCCGCCCTCGCGCACGATCGAATCCCGGAGTGCCTCGATCGCCTTCGCCATCACCTCGACCGCCACGCCCGGCTCGCCTGCATTATTGGTCCAGTGCAGTCGGACGATCCCGCTCCCTGCCTCACAAATCGCGAAGGACTGCAAACCAACGGCGCGCGCGATCTCCTCACCACGGCGAACCGCCTCGAGAACCTTACTGATCACGACGCTCGCTTTCAACACCGCCCCCACCCGGCCATTGCGTTCGCCGGGCATAAACTCGCTGATCGCTGTCCGGAAGCGCTCCTGGGCATCCCCCTCAAGGAGGAATCCACCCCCAGCCCCGTTCCGCTCCGAGATCCTCTTGATCTGGCCGAGCTGCGCATCAACCGCCTCGGCCACGCTTCCTACCGAGGAGGCGAGCGCGACATGTCCTTGCGGAAGGGAGAGACCGGCCAACCTCGCAACCGATTGCGCCGCGGGAGATGAGAGGAGCTCGAGGCTGCTCGGCACGATTGGCGCAGCGAGCATCTCTGCCACCGCTGAGGATGCGCCCTCTCCGTCCGGGAAGGAGGCGACCCAGGTCCGCTCCACCGCCGGCAGCGGATAGATCCTAAACGTCGCCTCCACGATGATCCCCAACGTCCCGAGCGAGCCGATGTAGAGCTTCGGCATGTCATAGCCGCTGACGTTCTTCACCACCTTTGCGCCGCCCCTCGTCGCGGTGCCGTCGGCATGGACAACGCGAAGCCCGATCAGCAGGTCGCGGGCGGCGCCGTACAGGAGCCGTCGCGGGCCGCTCGCATTGGTGGCCAGGATCCCGCCGATCGTTGCCCGGGCAGCCAGTGGAGGATCGAGGGGCAAGAACTGCCCTCGCTGGCCGAGGTAGGCCTGGACCTCGCGAAGCAAAGCGCCCCCCTGGATAGTAACGGTGAGGTCAGCCGGTTCGTGTTCGATGACCCGATTGAACCGTGCGAGCCCGACAAGCAGGTCGACCCTTTCAGGAATGCCGCCAAAGGAGATCTTCGTGCCGCTTCCCCACGGCACGACCGACAGGCGCTCTGAGGAGGCCAACCGCATGACCTTAGAGATCTCCTCCACAGTGGCCGGAAACACCGCCGCTGTTGGCGCCTTCCCGTCCACGGCGTACTGGGCGCACCGCTCTTGGGCCAGGACGTGCTCCTGCCCAACGATCCCTGCAAGCCGCGCCGCCAGCAGATCAGGCGTCATGTGCACGCCGGTTCAGAGTTCATGGTTGATAGTTCATAGATTGGGACACGCGCACAAAATCTTCGTCGTGAACTGACAATCCACCATGAACCATGAACTCCGAACTATGAACGTTTTTCGGTTACAGGCTGCCTTCGTCCTGCACAAGACACACTGCGGCCTCAAAGGCTCGAATGGTCTTCTCCAGGTCCTCGTCCGAGTGAGCGGCTGAAATCCAGCCGTGGAAGAGCGGAAGATCAACGCCGTGCAGGATCAGGGCACACCGCAGCATGTGATACGCTTCCAGATTCGGATGCCCCATGAGCACTCGGTGGTCCAGCCGTGAGTCGGGGCACGCGACGTCAAGGCCGTGCCGCCCAGGGCCGAGAAAGAGGTTGATGATCGAGGACTCACCGTAGACATGGGCATCCACGCCGAGCGTCTCGATCACCTCCGCGATTCCGGCCCGCAGAATCTCTCCGGCGCGATCGGCCTTGGCCTGAGCCTGGCCGTCGGCGAGCTGCTCCAGGGTGGCAATGCCCGCGGCGGCAGAGAGTGGATTCGCGTTGAACGTCCCGGCGTGAGCGACTCGATCTTCCCGGTTCCAGACCGAGTCGTCCCTGAACGCCAGTTGGTCCATGATCACAGCGCTGCCTACCACAGCGCCGCCCGGCAGGCCGCCAGCCAGGATCTTGGCGAGAGTGGTCAGGTCTGCATAGATCTCGTAGCGCTGCTGCGCGCCCCCGGGTGCGAATCGGAACCCGGTGATCACTTCGTCGAAGATCAGGACCATGCCCTGTGCCCGCGTGAACTCTCGCAGCCGCGTCAGGAAGCCTCGGTCGGTCGGGATGGTTCCGGAGCTCCCACCGCCCGGCTCGAGGATGACGCCGGCGATGTCGTCCCTCCTGGAGGTCAGAGCCACGAAGGCGTCCCAATCGTTCGGCGGGCAGATCAGAAGGCCGGCCAGGACGCCTTGAGGCACGCCAGCGGAGACGGGACGATCGAACGGCGGGCGGACCGCCGCGACCGCGTAGTCATGCCACCCATGAAAATGGCCTTCGAACTTCACGATCTTGTCTTTGCCTGTTGCGGCCCTGGCCAGCCGGATCGCCAGCAGCGTCGCCTCGGTGCCGGATCCGACAAAGCGGACCCGCTCGGCGCGCGGCATCAGCTTGAGTACGGCCTCCGCCCATCGCACCTCGAGCTCGTGACAGGCGCCATAGTGGGTCCCGCGACCGAGTTGACTCCCGACGGCCTGTTGGACGGCCGGGTTCGCATGTCCAAGGAACAGCGCGCCATGACCGACCCAGTAGTCGATCAACTCGTGGCCATCGACATCCCATTTCCTGGATCCGCCGGCCCTATCCGCATAGATGGGGAATGGCCGGAGATACCGGATGTCATGAGTAAGGCCGCCGGCGATGGCCGCCTTGGCCCGACGGAACAGTGCCTCCGACCGTGGATGCGCCCGGCGAAATTGCTCTTCAACCGACACCTTGGTTTTCGTCATCAGCTCGTCTCCTTCGCCGCGACTCCGAGAATCCACCGCTGCCAAAGCAAGAAGGTCAGCTTGCGGCGGAGCGCCGCTTCGCTCACCCGATACTTGAAGGCCTTGCGACCATCGAGGTAGAGCACCGGGATCTCCTCGGCGAATCGGCCAAACAGCGAGGCATCGGCGCGAATGTCGATCTCCCTGATGGCAAGCGGATATTCCCCGCGAAGGCGCTCGAGCACTGACCTCATCTCGCGACAGAGGCTGCACTCCTCAGTCGTATAAAGCTCAGCAACGATCGGTTTGGCATTCATGATTCCCGCCAGTAGTGATGGTGACGTTACCACGCTGAATCCTTACTGTCAACGCGACCCTGCCTGCCTTTGGCTCTTCTGCTGCTCTCTTGATGACCTCTCTCATTATCAATCGACATCTCGCCTCTTGCATCCGCTACTATGGCTCATCTTCGGTCTGAGCCAGAAATGTCCCCCTCGTAAACTCTCAGTAACTTATTGATTTATCTAGTTATTATAACGAACAAGTGATTGTTTTCCCAAGCAAAAAAAAGGCTTGACAGTCACGTGAACGTAGGCTAAAAGAGACTTCTCTTCTGGAGGTCGAAGCCCGCAAATGCCCATTGGACGCGGTTTTCCACAGTTGCACTATATGTCATACCTGTCGGCACCATGCAAAATGCTGGCTCTAATGCGGCGGGGCGGGCGTTTCCGCCTTATCCACACCTGGGGATAAGTCTGTGGATAACCGAACCCGCGTCCCGCAAGGCTTTTTCAGTGGCCGAGCGCACTTTCCATAACACATTCAACTGGTTAGATGAGGAGGCTGCTTGTGGATAACAACGGTGGAGGTCAGGAGATGAGTCCCGTAAGCACCGTTCCCAATGCCCGCGAGATCTGGGACGAAGCCCTATCGGCTATCCAAGGCAGGATTGCGCGTCAGAGCTTCGACAACTGGTTCCGTCCCCTAAGCCTGGAGTCGATAGAAGGGTCTCGCATCAAGATCCTGCTTCCGAACCGTTTCTTCAAGGAGTGGTTCGAGGACCATTATCTGGCGATCCTCAAGACGGTGCTGGAGGATCTGATGTTCTCCAGCGTGGAGGTGATCCTCCGGGTTCCGGAGCAAGAGAATCAGGCTGGAATCGATACGAAGGTCGAGCGTTCCGCCAAGCGTCCGATCCGCCGACACCGGAACGAGGCAACCTATCTCAACCCGAAATACACCTTCGAGACCTTCGTCGTAGGAAGCTCAAACCAGTTCGTCCACGCAGGCTGTCTGGCCGTAGGGGAGCAGCTCTCAAAGGCGTATAACCCGCTCTTCATCTACGGAGGTGTAGGACTTGGGAAGACCCACCTGCTTCACGCGATCGGCCATCTCGTCTTGAGGCGCAACGGCAGGCTCCGGCTCTCCTATGTCTCCTCTGAGAAATTCACCAATGACCTGATTAACGCGATTCGATTCGACTCCACCGTGGAGTTCCGGAACCGCTACCGAAGCCTGGACCTGCTCCTGATCGACGATATCCAGTTCATTGCGGGCAAGGAGCGAACCCAGGAAGAGTTTTTTCACACCTTCAATGAACTCTACGATTCAACCAAGCAGATCGTGATCTCCTCCGACAGCCTCCCCCGCGAGATCCCCACCCTCGAGGAGCGCCTGAGATCCCGATTCGAATGGGGACTGATCGCCGACATCCAGCCGCCTGACCTCGAGACGAAGGCGGCCATCCTTCGAAAGAAGGCCCAGGCCGAGGCGGTCCGGCTTCCTGATGAGGTCTCGCTCTTCATCGCGAAGAACGTCCAGTCAAACATTCGCGAACTGGAGGGCTCGCTCGTGCGCCTCATCGCCTACGCCTCGTTGACCGGCCGCGAGATCAGCCTGGAACTGGCGCAAGAGACGTTGAAAGAGCTCAACGCCGAGCGGGCGAAGGTCATCACGCTTGGCGCCATCCAGCGAGCGGTGGCCGACTTCTTCCGAGTCAAGGTCGAGGACCTGAAGTCCAAGGACCGGAATCAGGGTATCGTCTTGCCACGACAGGTGGCGATGTACCTCAGCCGGACCATGACCGCCTCCTCGCTACCGGCCATCGGTGAGGCGTTCGGCGGAAAGGACCACACGACGGTGATTCACTCCTGCGAGAAGATCAAGCGACGACTGGCCGGAGATGATGGGTTCCGGCGGCAGATCGAATCCCTCACCCAAGCGATCGCTTCCTAGTGCCGTTCCAACTATTTTCGCCGAATCAGTCACGCTTCGCTGAAAGTGACGTATGTGCTGCATAGCTCTCTTCCATTAGCCGCAACACGTTGGAACGGCACTAGTCCGAGGCAGTGTCCGGTGGACAGCCGCATCCACACGCCGCACCTCGCACCCCGCACGCCGCACCTCTGACCTCGCACTCCTCACCTCGCACTTTACTTGGACCATTGCCCAAACAGAGCTGTGCACGTAACATGGGGCCATGCTAAATCTCGTCACGGGCGGGACAGGGTTCGTCGGCGCAGCGGTAGTCCGACTCTTGATCTCGGAAGGTCACGCCGTCCGAGCCCTGGCGCGGTGAGGGAGCGACCTTCGAAATCTCTGCGACCTTGATATCGAACTGTCCTACGGCGACCTTGCCGATAGCTATTCGCCGGGACGGGCTTGAGGGGATGCCGACATCCTTATCGTGCCGGCACCGAGTCTAATTTCTGACGGCTGTGGCTGGGGGAACCATGAAGTGATGGTCTAAGGCTGGTAGGTGATGAGAAATGAGGAGGCGATCGGTTCTCATCGGGGTCCTTGTGGTTGCGGTGCTCGTCCAGGGAGCACCCGCCCTGGCGCAAGAGAACCTCCAAAGCGGGGTTCAGAATCTGGTGCGGCAGATAATCGCCGGCATGGAGCAGCAACAGAAACGGAAACTGGCGATTTTGGACTTCGCCAAGCTGGACGGCTCGGCGGACAACTTGACACGATACCTTACCGAGCAACTCGCCACCCACATGGTGATTGCTAGACGCAATTTCGACGTGATAGAGCGCAAGCACCTGGACAAGATTCTCGCCGAGCAGGGGCTGAACCTTTCCGGAATTATCGAGCCCCAGAACGCCAGGCAGGTAGGCAGGCTTTCCGGTGTTGATGCCATAGCCACTGGCTCGGTCACCGAGCATCCCACGGCACTCGAGGTGACGACGCGCCTGATCGACACTGAAACCGGGAAGGTTTTCGCGGCGGCAGTTACCCGCTTTACCAAGGACGTCGAAGTCGAGGCTCTTCTCGGTCTTGGGGGGCGCAAGCAACCCGAAGCCGAACGTCTGCCAGTGGTTGCTCCGATTCCTCCTCTGAAGCCCGCCGATGACCCTCGGAACCTCGCGTTTCAAACTTTGAGGCGGGTGGCCGACATTGGTAGGAGTGTCCATGTTACACCCGACTCCTACCAATCGACGTTTTTGGTTCCTCACCCGTGGTTAGATGGCCGGAGCATAGAGACTAAGGCCAAAGTTCAATTCAAGGATATTTCGCGAGCGAGATTCCTCAAGAGAGGCGCATTTTTGTTCATTTCATCTCCTCAAGCATTTCTCTTCTTCAGATTTCGAGATGTTGAGTTTGAAAATCCCATGGCTCAGCAACAGAGCAGAAGCGACCGAGAGTTGCAAATCATAATGGTTGTCGACTCTAACGACAATCTCGCGAAGTTGCGTAGTGCTTTGGAAATCCTCTCTGGAAAACAAATGCCAGAACTTGAGGAGTGAATCCCTTCCAGAGACCATCTTTCCCACATCCGTATAAGGGTCAGATGACAGCTCAGTCTGATGCTTTTTTCAATCGCTCAGCTTCTGAGATCCGAAAGAGGGGCGTTCAACGAAGACTATCAAGGAACTGTCTGGGAGAGACAATGCGGATACTACGAAACGTCTTGAGGGGCAGGAGATGTTTCTTGTCGCCCGTTACCAGGCAGTCCGCGTTGGCGGCCAGCGCGCACTCCAGGATTCGGTGGTCCTGCTCATGCCCAAGAACCCCCGAAAGTCTAACCGATGGCCTCACGAGCGAAGCCAGCGTGTTGACCTCGGCTAGGGCCTCCCGGACCCGAGGCTCCGGCCAGCCGAAGGTGTGTCCAAGCACCGACCTTAGCTCTCTCTGGATCGGCGGGGACACAAACAGTTCCACGATTCCGGCCCGGGCCAGCGCCAGGATGGCCTCACAGTTTCCGCCGAAAAGCACGGCAGACACATAGACGTTCGTGTCAGCGACAACCCTGATCACCCCCAGGTCTTCCGTCGCCCTGCACGTACCTCGTCGAGCAGGCGCTGGAGGTCGGCCTCGGTCTTGAGCCCGAGTCGTTCGGCCGTCTCGGCGCCCCACTGGCGCAGACGCTGCCAGCGGCGAGAAGCGAGGTACTGCCGGAGGGCATCGCGGATCAACTCACTCCGGGTGCGTGTCTCCTCCTTGGCGACCCGTTGCGTCTCCCGTAGCAGGTCGGTCGGCAGCGAAATTGTGATCGGTTTGGTGGTGCGCATGGTGAGGTCCTCCTGTGATGTTACTCGGTAATATTCTACGAACTCTAACCCAGTCTGTCAAGTGGTGCCAGGCGGAAGAAGGCAAGTGAACTGTTGCTCAATGAGAACTGTTCACGTACCATGGAAGCATGTTAAGCCTTGTCACGGGCGGGACAGGGTTCGTCGGCGCAGCGGTAGTCCGACTCTTGATCTCGGAAGGTCACGCCGTCCGAGCCCTGGCGCGGCGAGGGAGCGACCTTCGAAATCTCTGCGACCTTGATATCGAACTGACCTACGGCGACCTCCAGGATAAGGATTCGCTGCGACAGGCCCTCAAGGGATGCCGACGCCTCTACCATGTCGCGGCCCACTACTCGCTCTGGGAGCCTGACCCAGGCGTCTTCTACCGGGTGAATGTTGACGGGACGAGAATCCTCCTCGAAGCAGCCCTGGAAGAAGGGATGGAGCGGGTCGTCTACACCAGCAGTGTCGGCGCCTTGGGTTACCGGGACGACGGCGGACCGGCCGACGAGGAGACGCGGGTGAGCCTCGACCAGATGGTAGGCCACTACAAGCGGTCGAAGTTCCTCGGAGAAGAAGTCGCCCGCCAGGCTGCAGTCCGTGGACTGCCGGTTGTGATCGTCAACCCGAGCACACCGGTCGGGCCGCGAGACATCAAGCCGACGCCCACCGGGCGGATCATCGTCGATTTCCTGAACCGTCGGATGCCGGCCTATATCGACACCGGCCTGAACCTGATCGACGTGGATGATGTGGCCCGAGGCCTCCTGCTGGCGGCGGACCGTGGTCGCGTCGGAGAGCGTTACATTCTCGGCCACAGGAACCTGACCCTCGGGGAGATCTTCGCCCTCCTGGGACAGATCACGAAGATCCCGCCGCCCATGCTCCGATTGCCCTATCATGTCATTCTGCCGCTGGCCTATGCGAATCAATGGCTCTCTGACCGCATCACCCGGAGGCCGCCAAGGATCCCTCTGGAAGGGGTGAAGATGGCCAAGCGGCGCATGTTCTTCAACGCTTCCAAGTCAGTCCGGGAGTTGGGCTTGCCACAATCGCCGATCGAACAGGCGTTGGAAAAGGCGGTGCGCTGGTTCACCGATCATGGGTATGTGCAGAAGTGAGTGCGGGGTGCGAGGTCCGTGGTGCGATGTGCGGAGGGAGCTGAAAGGCCGGATGGCCGCGCACTACCTGGGCGAGCGCAAAAGGAGGATCGGGTGACCTTTGGAGACTATCTAGGACTGGAAACCAAGCGGACCGACGGCGGGGCTGAGGTTCAACTTGAAATCACGGAGCGGGCTCTCAATAGCCTTGGCGTTGCCCATGGCGGCGTGATCTGCAGTCTGGTGGATCACGCGATCGGAGCTGCGGTCGCCTTCGCCCTTGGCCGAGGTAGACGAGCAGTGACAGCAGAGCTGAAGGTGAATTTTCTCGCTCCGATCACAGCAGGCACCGTAATCGCCAGAGGCCGGCTGCTCCGAGAAGGCAGGCGCCTTATCGTCGGGGAAGCAGAGGTTGTGGACCAGACAGGCAGGATGATCGCCAAGGGGCTTGGGACGTGGGCAGTCGTGGAGTCGTAAGGTCCGTTCGCCCCTTCGATTGTGGCACCGCTCCATTTGATATCATCTTTGCATCGTGAAAAACACCGATTGTGCCCTCGACTAAAGGAGCGCAGAAGCCAATGCCGGAATCGAGCGACCTGCATGACGTTACGATCATCGGCGGTGGACCGACCGGCCTGTTCGCCGCCTACTATGCCGGCTTTCGGGGCCTCACCTGCAAGATCATCGACAGCCTGCCCGAGCTCGGCGGACAGCTCACGGCCGCCTACCCGGAGAAGTATATCTATGACGTGGCCGGCTTCCCGAAGATCCTGGCGAAGGATCTCGTCAGGAACCTGGTCGAACAGGCCATGCCGTGTGGGCCCACAGTCCGTCTTGGCGAGAGCGTCCAGAAGCTGGCGTCGGCCGGGGGGGAGCACCTCCGGGTCCTCACCGACCGGGCAGAGCATTGGAGCAGGGTGCTGATTATCACCACCGGGCTGGGAATGTACACCCCCAGGCGCTTGAGGGGATCGGAGTCGTTCGAGGGGAAGGGCCTCTATTATACGGTGACGCGGACTGATGAGTTTCTGGGGAAGGAGATATTGATCATCGGCGGCGGCGACTCGGCTGTGGACTGGGCGCTTCACCTGGAACAGGTCGCCAGCGGCATTACGCTCATCCACCGGCGAGAGCAGTTCCGCGCCCACGAGGAGAATGTGCGGCGACTCCTCAACTCGACCGTAACGGTCAAGCTCTCCTGCAGGGCGAAAGAGCTCAGGGGGGAGGCGCACGTCCGCGAGGCGGTGATCGTCAACACGACGACGACGGCAGAGGAGGTCCTCCGCGTCGATGCCGTCCTCGCCTGTCTCGGCTTCTCCTCTGACTTGGGTCCGATGGCCGACTGGGGACTGGAGCTGGAGGGGAATGATGCCATCAGGGTCAACACCAAGATGGAGACCAATATCGCTGGAATCTACGCCGCCGGCGACGTGACCGCCTTTCCAGGGAAGGTGAAGCTCATCGCCACCGGCTTCGGCGAGGCGGCGACCGCGGTCAACAACTCGGCGCACTACATCAATCCCGGCATGAAAGTCTTTCCCGGCTACAGCACCACCATCATGAAGCAGCGCGAGCGCAAGAAGACGAAACACGACGCCCCCGCTTGACCTCGGAGGCACCTCGCACGTCGCACCCCGCACCGTTCTTTTCGGACCTCGCACCCCGCACTTCGCACCTCGGACCTCGCACCCCGCACGTATTTCCTCAGCCTACAGCCTGACCTCGGTCCAGCGCATTCGGCGGAAGCGCAGCAGCACGACCGCACCCCGCACCCACCAATCGAGCCACATCGTCAGCCAGACCGCCACCAAGCCTAAATCGAGCTGTATGCCGAAGAGATAGGCCAGCGGGAGCCTGACCACCCACCCCCCGAGGATGGCGGCGTACAGGACGACCTTTGTCTCACCGGCCCCTCGGAGGGCGCCCTTAAGGGCCAGGGCAAGCGCCAGCGGCGGCTGCAGGAGCGCCATGACCCACATCAAGGTGCGGCCATAGGCCAGCACATCCTGGTCGGTGGTGAAAAGCGCCATCCACTGAGAGGGGAAGAGCAGATAGGTCACTCCAAAGGCCGACATGGTCGCCACAGCAAGCCAGGACGCATAGATCCCGCTGCGTCGTGCGGCTGGCCCCTCCCCAGCCCCCAGGCGCTGGCTGATAAGGGTGGTGGCCGCCTGAGCGAAGCCGAGGCCCGGCAGGAAAGAGAGGGCCTCGATGTTCAGCCCCACCTGATGTGCGGCATAGGCGGCCACACCGAACCCGATCACGAGCTTGGTATAGGCGAGCTGCATCCCGTGTGTGATGAGGCGCTCGCCCATCGCCGGCGACCCAATCGAAACGATACGCCGGACCTCAAGGGTATCGCCCCAACACCCCCTCCACGACAGCCATCCGCGGCGGGAAGCCATCACCACGAGCGAGACAGCACCGAACGCCTCGGAGACGACGGAAGCGATGGCCGCTCCCGGGACACCCATCCTGGGCACACCGGCCCATCCGAAGACCAGCGGGAAGGCGATCCCGACATGGATCAGATTCACAAAGGCGACGACAGCGAGCGGCGTCCGGCTGTCTCCAACGCCGTAGAAGATGCTCGCCGCCATGTGCAGCATCACCTTGAAGATGAAGAAGGTCCAGGTGATGACCAGGTACTCCGCGGTCAAGGTAAGGACCTGCCCCGACGCCCCGAGAAACCGGGCCGTCGGCTCCGAAACAGAAAGCCCCAATACGGTGAGGCCCGCGGAGGCGGCAAGGCCGAGCAGCAGAGACGCGCGGATTGCGCGGGCGCGCTCGTCCCGATCGCCGGCGCCGGTGTGGTAGGCCACCGCCACGGTGCACCCGATCCCGAGGCCATAGACGAGAGCCATCAGGAAGAAGATCAGGAGTTGAGAGAGGCCGACGGCGGCCAGCTCGGCGGCGCCTAGCCGGCCGACCATCAAGGTATCGACGATCCCGACACCGCGCTGGAGCAGGTTGCTACCGGCGATCGGCAGGGCAAGGCGGACGAGAACGGGAAGGAGAGGTTCGTTCGACGAAGCGGGGGCCGGCCTCACAGCCTCTGCCAGAGCCACTGGGGCGTCAGGCGAAGCGCGTAGGCGGAGAGGATGGTGAAGTAATTGGTCAGTAAGAGAGTACCGACGACAATCAGGAAGAGCCCGCCGGCCATATTGACTGCCGGCATCAGGCCTTTGAACCGGTCAAAGATGTCGAGGAAGCGATTGAGGGCCAGGGCGCTCAGGAAGAATGGGATGGCGAGCCCGAGCGAGTAGGCCCCGAGCATCAGGACTCCGGTGCTGGCGGTCTTGGCCGTGCCGGCGTAGAGCAGGATGGAACCCAAGATCGGGCCGACGCAGGGGGTCCAACCGGCGGCGAAGGTAACCCCCACAATGAAGGCGCCGAGGTACCCGGCAGGGCGATCCTTCAGTTCGATCCGGATGTTCCGCATCAGGAAAGGAAGCCTCAGGAGCCCGGCAATGTACAGGCCGAACAGGATAACCAGGACCCCACCCGCCTTTCTGAGGATCTGCTGATAGTCGAACAGGAGTCGCCCCAACAAGCTGAAGGAGGCGCCGAGTGACATGAATACCAACGAGAAGCCAAGGATGAAACAGAGGGAGTTCAGGATGATCGCCCGGCGCGTCTTGGCATTGGCCACCGACCCCGACAGCTCGCCGAAGGAAACGCCGGTCACAAAGGAGAGGTATGAAGGAAAAATCGGGAGCACACAGGGCGAGAGAAAGGAGAGAATCCCCGCCCCCATCGCCACCCAAATGCTCAACGATTCGCCAGTCCCCTGCACGCTTGATTCCCCTTCTTTCCTCTGCGCCCTAGCAAAAGAACAGCGTTGGCTGGCGCCCCTTCAACCAATTCCCCTTACAGTGGGTGGACACTGTGCCGGGCCAAGAAGCGAGCATACCAAGGCGCCATCCCCAGGGCCGCACCCACTTCGCGGGTACCCGGCGTACGTTGTCAGGTACGTCGCAGGGAGTGCCCTGGGGGTCGGCAACGCTGGTAGGCGAAGCTAATTGGACCGTCACCGATCACTCAGGCAGCGAAGCCCTTGCCTGGTCGGCCACGACAACCAGGACGTACCGATCAGGCGTAAGATAGGCGCGCGCCACACGAAGGATCTCCTCCTTGGTGATGGCTTCGATCAGCGTCCGGTAACGATCGGCGTAATCCAGACCCAACTTGTAATACTCGACCGTGGAGATCAGCCCCGCCAGCTTGCTATTGGTGTCGAGCCGAAGGGGGAAGCTGCCGGTCAGATACGCCTTGGCATCGGCGAGCTCCTGGTCGGTCACGCCCTGATCCCGAATCCTCCGCACTTCGCGGAGCACCTCTCCCACCGCCGGACCTGCGTTCTCGTTTTTCGTCTGCAGCCCCACCTGAAACGCCCCCCGCTCGAGGCCGGGGTAGAAATACGAATGCACATCGTAGGCCCACCCCTTCTGCTCACGGATCCGCTCCACCAGCCGAGAGGAGGACCCGCCACCGCCCAGGATATAGTTCATGACCGTCACGGCATAGAAATCCGGATTGTCCCGTCGCATCCCCTGGTGTCCGAGGATGATGCTGGCCTGGGTCACGCTCCGATCGATCTTCTTGACGAGCGCGCCGCCCTGAAGCGGGTTCGGTTGCCCGGCCCTTTCCACTGTCACCGTCCCTTTGGGCCAGGGTTTGAGGAGCGCGCGAAGCTGGCCTGCGATCTCCTTCGATTCGACATCGCCGACCACCGTGATGATAGTCCGCTCCGGGGTATAGTAATCGCGATAGAACCTTACAATGTCATTCCGGGTGATCGCGGAGAGGGACGCATCGGTCCCCTCAAGCGGCCGACCGTATGGATGTCTACCGAACACCAGCTCGTTGAATGCTTCCAGGGCAACCTCACCCGGATCTTCCTGCCGCTTACGCAGGGCTGCCTTGATCTCCCTCACCTTCCTGGCGATCTCCCCCTCCTGGAAGGCGGGGTGAAGCAGGACATCCGCGAGCAACTCCAGTCCGATCGGCAGATCCTTCTTCAGCACGGTCAGGTCCAGGTCGCTGGAGTCTCGATCGGCCCCGGACGAGAGTGAGGCGCCGATGAAGTCGACCGCCTCGTCGATCTGGGCCGCCGTGCGGCTCGTTGTCCCTCTGGTCAGCAGCGAGGCGGTCAGATAGGCCAGGCCCGCCCGCCCCTCCGGCTCCCAGAGGGAGCCCGCCTGCACCGTCACTCTTATGGTGACGATGGGCAGCGCCCGCCTGCTCGCCACAAGCAGGGTCAGGCCGCTCTCCAGGGCCTGCCGCTCGGCCAGGGGCGCCGCCGCCACGAGCACCGGGAGCAGCACAAAGATAAGGATCAGCCAGCCAACGGACTGCCTTAGGCACATCGCTCCGGACCTTGTCATCTGCTTCACATTCACTATTGTCAAAGCGCTCAATCAGACCCCCTCACCTTCATCCTCTCCCCCTTCGAGGGGGAGAGGAGTTTCTTTTTGTAGCTCCCCTCTCCCCTCTGGGGAGAGGGCTGGGTGAGGGAAAAGTCACTTCGAGAACTACCGCTCGGTCTTCGTCGGGATGAGCACTGCAACGGTTCGGCTGTCAGGGGTCAGGTAGGCCTTCGCGACTCGCTGCAGATCATCCGCCTTGACGGCGCGGATACCCGGGACGTAGGCCTCCCATACGCGCCAGCCGGCCACGATCTCATACTCGGCCAGTTGCCTGGCCAGATTGAAGACGGAATCCTGCCCGAACAGGAAACCGGCCTCGATCTGATTCTTCGCCTTCTCTAGCTCCCGGTCCGGGACAGGCTCGCTCTTCAGCCGCTCGATCTCCGCTGTGAGCGCCTGTTCAACCTCCCGTGCCGTTTTCTCCGGCATGACGCTGGCATAGAAGTAGAAGAGGTTGGGATCGATGCTTTCCCGGTCATACCCACCGCCGGCGAACAGGGCAAGTTGTTTCTCGTAGACCACGCGCTTGTAGATTCTGGCGCTCTTGCCGCCGGACAAGATGTACGCCAACACCTCGAGCGCAAAGTTATCCGGGTGTTTCAGGTCCGGGACGTGATAGCCCATATACACAAAGGGGAGCTCGGCTTCCTTCCTCAGGACAAGCCGCCGCTCTCCACGCTGCACCGGCTCCACAGCTCGGACCCTTGGCGGCTCTTGACCCCGCGGAATTCCACCGAAGTGATGTCGGATCTTCGGGAGCAACTCGCCGCTGTTGAAATCGCCCACGACGATCAGCACGGCGTTATTCGGGACATAATAGGTATTGTAGTGCCGGACCAAATCCTCCCGCATCAGGCCCTGGAGGTCCGACATCCAGCCGATGACCGGCTGGCGGTAAGGATGCACCTGAAAGGCCGCGGCTCCCATCGCCTCCTGCAAGGCAGAGACGGGGTCGTCGTCGGTCCGTAGCCGGCGCTCCTCCATCACCACCTTCTTCTCGGACTCCACCTCTTTCGGATCGAGTAGCAAGCCTCGCATCCGATCAGCTTCGAGCTCCAGTGCCAGTTCGACTCGATCCGAGGCAAAGGTCTCAAAGTAACCGGTGTAATCGTCGCTGGTGAAGGCATTATCGCGGCCACCGTTCTTCTGGACTGTCTTCGAAAACTGGCCTGGACCCAGTTTCGACGTCCCCTTGAACATCATGTGCTCCAAGAAGTGGGACAGTCCGGTGACTCCGGGTTGCTCGTTGCGCGCGCCGACCCGATACCAGACATGCACCGTCACCACAGGCGCCTTGTGCTCTTCGAGCAGCAAGACCCTCAGTCCGTTCTCGAGGACGGATTCCTTCACCCTCGTTGTGATCTGGGGCCCCGCGAAGCCTCCGGTCGCGAGCAGGAGGAACAGCACTATAGCCGCTGGGATCGCCCACCTCACCAGATGTCGCCCCGTCTGTCTGTTCGCCACCGTCACCATTCCGAATATACCAGTCGCCCAACAACTCATTGGCTTGTCTTTCTATTTGTGTGTCACCCTGACTGACTGACCCACTCGAATCCCCATCTCTTTGGCGTAGCCGGCCGGCACCTCCAACACGAGGTCGGCCACGTGACTGAAGACGGCCAGCGCGCCGTTCGAGGATGGGGGCGGGACCTTCGCTTCGATGGCCACGATCCTGCCCTCCCGGATCCAGAGAATGTCGATCGGGATCCGCATCCCCTTCATCCAGATGCCCCGCGGCCCCGGCCCGTCATAAGGAAACACCATCCCCGTTCCTTTCTTGAGGGACGGCCGGCCCCCTAACCCTCTGGTCTGCGCTTGGGGACTCCGCGCGACCTCCACGTTGATGGCGACCCGGCCGTCGATCACCACCTCCCCTTTCTGAAGGGCTAAAGCCGCGGGAGGCTCAACCGCGTAGTGCAGCAGCGCGAGAGGGAGCATGAGCCTCAGGATCAAACGTGTCCGGATCGCCCCGGTCCCTGTCATGCCTCGGGAAGCTCCCCCAGCCGAACGGAGAGTGTAAGCGGCCGGCCATCCCTAAGCAGCTCGACCTTCACCTTGTCCCCTACCTTATGCTCAGCGTCCAGGAAAGCGGTCATCTCGTCCACCGATTGGATCTTGCGCCCATTGACCTTGACGATGATGTCCCCCCCTACGTTGACAAGCGTGTTGCCGACCCGTGTTCGCTTCGTGCTCCCCTTGATGCCCGCGCGACCGGCCGGACCTTTCGGCGAAACCTGAATGACCAGGACCCCCTCTCGCGCCGTAAGCTTCAAGGCCTTGGCCACCTCGGGCGTGACATCCAGACCGGAAATGCCAAGCCACGGATGGCTCACCCGCCCCTTAGCGATCAATTGGGGAAGGAGTCGCCTCGCGGTGTTCACCGGGATGGCGAAGCCGATCCCAACCGACCCGCCACTCGGCGTGTAGATCGCGCTGTTGATTCCGATGACCTCGCCCCTTGAGTTCAGCAGCGGACCACCCGAGTTGCCCGGATTGATCGGCGCATCGGTCTGGATGATTCCTCGAATCTGGCGTCCGCTATCGGAGCGCAACATCCGGCCCACCGAGCTCACCACGCCGCGCGTGACGGTCCGATCCAGTCCGAACGGGTTCCCGATGGCGATCGCCATCTGCCCGACCTGCAGGGTGTCGCTATTTCCCAGCTTCAGCGGAAAAAGCTTCTCCTTCGGAACGTCGATCTTGATCACCGCCAGGTCGTTGCTGGGATCACGGCCGACTAACTTTGCACGAACCTTGCTCTTGTCGGTCAACGTCACCTCCAGGCTATCGGCCTCGTCGACCACATGGTTGTTAGTCAAGATGTATCCCCGGTCATCAAGGACGAAGCCCGACCCGGTCCCCTTCTGGGGCACCGGATTAAAGAAAAAATCATAGGCAAGTGCGGTGCTGGTGATATGGACGACGCCCGGGCTGGCCCGCCTATAGACGGCGATCACGATCTGCTCCTCTGGGCTCAGCCCCTGAACCTCCGGCTGGGATTTTTGCGCCTGGGCGACCGCCCCGACCCCGAGCAATTCCATTGCGATGAGGGCGGCGAGGAGCGCGGGTCGAATCTGTCGCGGAGGAGCCACCGACATATGAATCACCCCTATCGGACAATCGACGACCCAAAAAGAAAAGTGGACTCACGGTCCACTCCACTCACTCTAGTCTACAACCGTGACCTTGTCAACGCCCACGCCCGGTGCTCACCCCATTCCTCTCCATCAAGAGGGGGCAAAGGTGGGAGCGATCAGGCTTTTAACTCTTCGCGGTGTACTTCTCGGGCGTTTGCTCGAACGCCCGCTTGCACATCTGGGCGCAGAAATAGTAGGTCGTGCCCTGATAGACGGCGGTGGCCGCCGCCCGCTTCTCATCCACCATCATCCCACAGACCGGATCCTTCGCCATCGCTTACTCCCACTCAGCGCCGCAGAAACCTGTGAGCGCCAGAGATCTACCGGTATGGCCGAAATCGGGCGTACTTGGCGTCAATCGCCGCCTTGATCTCCGGAATCCTCTTCCTCTGCTTGTACATGGCATACGCATCCAGCGTAATGTCCTGGCAGATGTCTCACCCGAACGCGTGCCGGTCCACATAGCAGTCGAGGTTGTTCTGATGGCTATGTGACTTGTTGCACCCGCAGTAGCACGACATCTGTTCAATCAGCTCCGGCATTTCCTTAGCAACCTGATAGGCCCGTGCCGTCTTCCCCTCGAACAGCGCCGGCGAAAGCGTTGTGGGACGCGGGCGCCTCGGAATCGCCGGAAGGCCTCGACCACCATGCTCCGCCCCGTGTGCAGCCGGGCCCCCACCAACGATCGCTTCGAGCAGGAAAGCGGCCACGCCTCCTCCCAGGACCTTAAGCACCCATCGCCTGTCAGGGTGTTGAACCGATTGCTGTTGCATGTCGATCACCCCCCTCCGTGTCATTGGTAGGGACACGGCATGCCGTGTCCCTAGTGCCGTTCCAACTAACTTCGCTTAGCGGCATTGCTGGCCCCCAGGGCGCTCCCTGCGACGTACCACCGTATGTACGCCGGGTACCCGCAAAGTGGGTGCGGCCCTGGGGTCCGTGCCTTGCTCTGCTCGTTTCTTGGCCCGGCACGATGCCCCACTAAGTTAGAGCAAAATAGTTGGAGGAGCACTAGTACAGGTGGATCATGGGCCGGAAGCGTCGCAGCCGCAGCGCGTTGCCGACCACCGTGACCGAGGAGAGCGCCATGGCGGCCCCGGCCAAGACTGGGCTCAACAGCATCCCGAACACCGGATAGAGGACGCCGGCGGCTACCGGGATCAGGACGACGTTGTACGCAAATGCCCAGAACAGGTTCTGCTTGATGTTCCGCATCGTCTGTTTGCTCAATTGGAGTGCGGTCACGACGCTTCGCAGGTCGCCGCCGATCAGGGTGATATCGGCCGCCTCCATCGCCACATCGGTCCCGGTCCCGATGGCGATCCCGACATCGGCCTGCGCCAGGGCCGGGGCATCATTGATCCCGTCGCCCACCATCGCCACCAGCTTCCCCTGCTCCTGAAGCCTTCTCACCTCTAACGCCTTGTGCTCCGGCGGGACCTCCGCCAGGACGCGATCGATCCCGACCTGTCGGGCGATCGCCTCTGCCGTCCGGCGGTTATCGCCTGTGATCATGACGACCTCGATACCCAGGCGACGCAAAGCAGCCACCACCGCCTTCGAATGCGGCTTAAGGGTGTCGGCCACAGCCACGATCCCAAGAAGCTGACGGTCTGCGGCGACAAACATCGGGGTCTTCCCCTGCCTCGAAAGCGTCTCGGCACGTTCGGCCATCCCCGCCACGTCGATGCCGCGCTCCTGCATCAGGCGACGATTGCCGAGGAGCACCTCTCTCCCTTGTACCACGGCCCTCATCCCATAGCCCGGGATCGCCTTGAACTCTTCCGGCCCGACCAACTCGAGGCCCTCGTCCTTCGCGTGATTGACGATCGCCTCCCCAAGGGGATGCTCGGACCCCTTTTCCGCCGACGCGGCCAGCCAAAGTAAGTCGTGCGGGGTGTCCAGATCTTGCGTCGCACCTCGCACCTCGGACATTGCACTCCCTTCCTGGCCCCTCGCACCTCGCACCTCGGACCTCGCACTCAGTATTACATCGGTCACCGACGGGTGGCCCACGGTCAGCGTCCCGGTCTTATCAAAGATGAGGACGCGGGCCTGATATGCCCGCTCCAGACTCTCGGCGTTCTTAATCAGTACCCCATGCTCCGCCCCCTTCCCGGTTCCGACCATAATCGAGGTGGGGGTGGCAAGACCCAGCGCGCAGGGGCAGGCGATCACCAGGACCGCCACAAAGTTGGAGAGTGCAAACAGGAAGGACGGTTCAGGTCCGAAACGCAGCCAGACACCGAACGTCACGACCGCAATCACGAGGACGATCGGCACGAAGACCCCGGCGATCTTGTCCACCAGCCGCTGGATGGGCGCCTTTGAGCCCTGGGCCTGCTCCACCAGTCGGACGATCTGAGCCAGGGCGGTCTCCCGTCCAACCTTGATGGCCTCGAAGGTGAAGCTGCCTGTCTTGTTCAAGGTGGCGCCAACGACGTGATCCCCGGGGCCCTTCTCCACCGGAAGGCTCTCGCCGGTCAGCATCGACTCATCGAGTGCGGAGCGGCCCTCGCGGATGATCCCGTCCACCGGCACCTTTTCCCCGGGACGAAC
Organism: Candidatus Methylomirabilota bacterium; assembly: GCA_016207095.1. Taxonomy (GTDB): domain Bacteria; phylum Methylomirabilota; class Methylomirabilia; order Methylomirabilales; family Methylomirabilaceae; genus Methylomirabilis. Next base: position 43,816 of record JACQQF010000069.1, read on the forward strand.
CAGGACGAGGTCACCGGCCCGGACCTCGTCCACCGGGATGTCATGCTCCAGGCCGCCACGGATCACCCGCGCGGTCCTGGCCTGGAGTCCCATCAGTTTCTTGATCGCCTCCGAGGTCCGACCTTTGGCCTTGGCCTCGAGCCACCGGCCCATGACGATGAGGGTCATCAGGATGGCGGCGGTGTCGTAGTAGGTCATCGCCTCCATCCCCTTCGGCGCAATAGCGGAGGGGAAAAAGGTCAGGGCGACACTGTAGAAGTAGGCGGCATTCGTGCCGATCGACACCAGGGTGTTCATGTCGGCTGTTCGGTGTTTCAGGGTCGCCCAGAACCCCCGGTGGAACTGCCAGCCGACCCAGAATTGAATCGGCGTGGTGAGCAGCAAGAGCAAGAAGGGGTTGGATAGGACCGCCGGGGCCCATGGAAACCAGTCGGGAAAGCTCCCGAGCAGAACCGGGACGCTCAGGACCGACCCGACCAGCAATTTGGTTCGAAGGAGGCTAATCTCCGCCTCCCGTGCCGCCTCCTCTCGATCGGGCGAGCCGGACGTCGCCGCAAGTTCCACCACTCGATACCCTGCCTCCTCGATCGCCTTCCGGAAGCTGGCCGGCTCAGCGACCGAAGGAAGGTACGAAACCGTGGCACGCTCCGCGGCAAAGTTCACGTCGGCGCTCACGACGCCGGGGGTCTTCAGGAGCGCGTTCTCGATCCGTTGTACGCAGGAGGCACAGCTCATTCCCCGAATCGGGATCTCAATCTGTTTAGCGGCCCCGACCATTTCAGGCTGTTTTGGCTTGATCTCCAGCAGCCTCAATGGCGCGGCCTCGACCGCGGAACCAGATAGATAAGGACCCGGCGACTTGTCAAACGCCTCTTTGCAACCAACCGCGCAAAAATAATAGTCTGCTCCCTTGTAGCGGCTCGTGCCGACCGCCTCCTCCGGGAGCACATCCATTCCGCAGACCGGATCTGTCGCCATCAACGTTCTTCTTTATTCCCTTGTTTGCTGCGGACCTGCCCTCCATCGATCCGGGTACGGAGTAGCAGGTCCAAGGGCCATGGAATCTCCGCCCAGACACGGTCAGCAAACGATCTGTAGCTCTCTTCCCCCATCAATACCTTTCTGTAGAAATCGATTGCCCCGGGGCGACGCTTCAGCGCCTTGAACCACAGCCAGGGTAGCCGATAGGCCAGGCGGCTGAGTCCGCCGGCCGCCTCCAGTTCCGGCGTGATCTCGGCCGAGATCGCCGTTTGATACCGCGCGAGGTCACCGCCATTTCGCTCGGCGCTGAGGATCGCCCTGGCCGCCAGTTGTCCGCTCAGGATCGCGTAGTAGATCCCCTCTCCAAGAAACGGATCGACGAGGGCGGCCGCATCACCCGTGAGCAGTGCGCGACCGTGATACAGCGGCGCTGAATCGCCGGCATGAAGTGGGATGAGCGCCCCGTGGGTTCGAGCTGGACTCCGGTTGCCAAAGCCGCCCGCCCCCAGGAAGGCCTCCAGACAATGAGAAGCGTTCTTCGCAGCCGTGCGGCCGACCATGGCGCCGACCGAGGCAACGTCTCGCTTCGGAAAGGCCCAGCAGTAGCCGCCGGAGGCATGGCCAAGCTCGATCACCACGCGGCCTTTGAGCGCAGCTTCAGCAACACTCGTCAATGGAAGATCTGCATCCACGCCGACAGCTCGTGCCTTTCGGCGAGCCGGGAAGAGATCCCTCGCCACAACCCCGCAGGCGCCATCCGCTCCGACCAAAAAGTCGCCGGTCTCCATCTTGCCGCTGACGTCGACCTCGACTCGGCTGTCCACTTGCCTCACAGCCCGAACCGTCCCTCCATCACGGAGCTCGGCGCCAGCCGCAGCCGCACTCAGGCAGAGCGCCTGATCGAACCGATCGCGCCAAACCATGTAGGCCACCGGCACCGCGAATGCCGCCTCGATCGGCTCGCGACCACGGTAGGTGAACGTCAGGCCCGTGATCCGCTCTTCGATGAGGCCAGCCGGGTCGATGTCGAGCAGCTTCTCCACGCGCCGAGACAGACATCCGCCGCAGGCCTTGTAGCGAGGCAGCCGCCGTCGCTCCAGCAGGAGCACCCTCGCGCCTGCCTTCGCCAGCCCACGGGCAGCCGTCGCCCCGGCCGGTCCGCCTCCTACCACGATCACATCGTATCGCAATGAACCTCTCCGCTGCGTATGAGCGGTCAGCCGTCAGCAATCAGCCGTCAACACGAGATGCAAGCCCATGGACGCACCGCCGGTGCATGAGGTATTGCTCCTTCCCTGTTGGTTTCTGCTGAAAGCTGAGGGCTGATACCTGAGTGCTTTCAATCGCCCTACTTCGTGTATCGCGAGAAAACCTCGAGGAGCTCCTCGATCTTCTTCTGGCGATCCCCAGCACGCCCGGAGGCCATCGCGTCGGCCACGCACGACTCGATGTGACGTCCCAGGAGGATCTTGCGCACCTGTTCCAGGGCGCCCTGGATGGCGGAGATTTGCAGGAGGATATCCACGCAGTACTTCTCCTCGTCCACCATCCGCTGCACCCCCTGCACCTGGCCTTCGATCCGATTGAGGCGGGCCATCGCCTTTCGCTTCGTCTCCTCGTTGATCACCGCCCATCCTCCCTCAGCGCCGCTCATCGACATATACCATACTAGGGTACAGTATAAATACCACAACCCGGCCTGTCAAGGCTTAACGGCTAGGACTGGCGCGACCCGGCCATCTGCGCGAAGAAAATCTCCGCCCGCTTGCGGATCTCTTGCAGGGTCAGGTCCTCCCTGTGTGTCGCCATCCCCCATTCATGGCCGAGCAGATTGACCTCTTTTATGAGCCAGGGTCGAAGACCTCGTTCAGGTTGCTTCTGGAGGCGCCGGGTTTGACGCCGCCCCCGATGACGAAGATCTTCCCGCCGACCGCCGCCGCGCCGAGGCCGTGTCGCGCCGTCGGCATCGCCGCCATGGCGGTCCAACGGTCTGTGGCCGGATCGTAGGCTTCATTCTGCGCAAAGGTCCCCGCCGATTCCTCGCCGCCGAAGACGAACAGCCGCCTACCAAGGGCGATCGCGGCAATGCCGCCCCTGGCCGTCGGCATCGGCCGCCTCGCTTCCCAGCGATCGGTCGCGGGATCGTAGACCTCCGTGGCGGCCAGATTCCGACTCATCAATCCGACGCGGCCACCAACGACATAGACCTTCCCGCCAAGTCCCGCGGCGGCCAGATGATCCCGGCCCGTCGGCATCGGTGCCCGCGATCGCCAGGAATCGGCCACCGGATCGTACTCCTCATTGGTCGTGAAGACCTGCCCGTCCTTGCCTCCGACGGCGTAGAGTTTCCCGTTCACGATCGCGACAGCCAATCCCCCGCGCGGTGTCGGCATCGCGCGCCTCGGCTCCCACCGATCGACCCCGGGATCGTAGCGCCAGACAGTCGCCATCGGCTTCCAGGGCCAAAGGTCCCGATACCCACCGACGACATAGAGCTTGCCGTCGAGGGCAGCGGCGGCGGTATGATGAAGCGCTTCGGGAAGCGGCGCTCGATCCCGCCACAGGTCACGGACTGGGTCATACTCCTGGACGGCATTGGTCACGCCACCGGCGAAGAACATCTTAAAACCGCCGATCACATAGATCCTTCCGGCGAGGGCTGCTGCTGCCACTTCGGTTCGTTCGATCGGCATCGGCGCGGCGGCACGCCAGCTCCCGAAGCGAGCGGCAGATGCGCCAAGACCGGCAACGAGGCAGGCAGTGCCAACAGCCATCGCCAGGCATACTGTTCGAGGATTCATCCGTCCCCCCTCAGAGTGATTGACACGTCCGACCCCACGCTCTTACAATCGCTTCATGGCAAAGGTGCGAGTCGGCCAGATCGAGATCTTTTACCGTGAAGATGGCCACGGCGATCATGTCGTCTGGATCCAAGGGCTCGGCCTGGACCACCGCGGCTGGGCCTTGCAGACCCCACTCTTCAGCCAGCACTTCTGTTGCCTGACTTTCGACAATCGAGATGCGGGCCAGACCGGCCGGTCACCAGGCCCCTATACCATCAAGACCATGGCCGACGACACCATCGGGCTGATGGACGCTCTCGCCATCAAGCATGCCCACATCGTCGGCCTCTCGATGGGCGGCGCCATCGCCCAGGAGCTGGCCATCCACTACCCTGCTCGTGTGAGGCGGCTGGTTCTGGTGGCCACCTACACGTCCGGCGATCCGCGAGGGACCGCCCTCTTGAACTCGTTCGTGCAGATGCGCGCCCGCTTCACCAGGGAGGAATACCTGCGCGCCATCAGTCCGTGGCTCTTCAGTTACCAGGATTACCTCATCCCTGGACTGGTCGAGTCAGCCATCAAGAAAGGAATGGAAGATCCCTATTTTCTCCCGCCAAGGGTCTATGCCCGCCAGGTCGAAGCTGCGACCAGTCACGTCACCGAAGATCGCCTGAAACGGATCAAGGCCCCGACCCTGATCGTGGCCGGTGAGGACGATCTGCTGACCCCGATGCGCTTCGCCAGAACCCTTCACGAGGCGATTCCGGGCGCCAGACTTGCAGTGATCCAGGGCACAGGTCACGGGCTGATCTGGAGCCGCGCCGAGGAGTTAAACGCCCTCCTCCTGTCCTTCCTGAAGGAGGCGTAAGCCTCACCTCCCACCCGCCTGTCACCAATCTGCTCTGCGCTCCGGTCTGCACCGCTCACGACCCAGCATAGGCCATCGTCTCCAGGATCCTGATCCGCTCGGCCATTGGGGGGTGGGTGGCCAGGAGATCCGCCCAGAACCCTTTACCGTCATCCAAACGATGGTGCAGCGGATCGCAAATGCAGAGCGGCGCCGTTCCGCGGCTGATGCTCCGTGTAGGGGCCGTGGCCTCCTGGAGCTTCCGCAGGGCGCTCGCCAGTCCCATAGGGTTTCGGGTCAGCTCGGCACCTGAAGCATCGGCGAGATACTCACGGCTCCGCGAGATCGACATGGCGATCAGTTGACCGAGGAGGGGAGCCAGCACAACCAGGACGATCCACAGAATGAACAACACGATCTGGCCCGCCCCCCCGCCCTTTCTGTCACTCGAATCGCGCACCCGCCATGATCCGCTCCGCGCGCTCCAATCGTGCAGCAGAAGCATGGTTCCAAGGAGGGCCGCCGTCACGGTCATCGTCCGGGTATCATAGTTTCGGATGTGAGACATCTCATGGGCGATCACCCCCTGCAGTTCCTCCCGGCCCATCATCTCCAGGAGGCCTTGGGTCACCGCGATGGAGGCGTGGGCCGGGTCGCGACCGGTGGCGAACGCGTTCGGATCGGGATCCTGCACGACGTAGACCCTCGGCTTCGGAAGGCCGGAGGCGATCGCCATCTCCTCCACGACGTTGTCGAGTTGCCGGGATTTCAAGTCGGTCGTGGCAAGCGGGACGGCCCGGGAGGAAGCGAGGACCAACGTATCACCGTTTCTGTAGCCGAGCCAGGCCGTCAGCGTCCCCACTCCAAGGGCCGCGACGGTTGCCACTGGAAAGGCGACCTGCCTCGAGGGTCGGGCCCGGGAAGGCTCGAATGGGCTGCCGTCCCAGAGGGGTATCGAGAAGCCGGAGCCGATGACGAACCGATCGACTCCATAGCCCAGAAGGATCACGAGCAGCATGAAGAGACCGATCACGAAGGCCGTCTTCCACCGGTTTCTGGCCTGCTGGTCGTACAGGTTCAGCGGCCGGACAAGCCGCGAGGGGCGGGTCGCCGTGGCTGGTCCAGAGAAGCCGGGGGTGGATACGATGGACGCGACAGGCTGGCGGGGGGTCGGCGACAGGGCTCCGCACTGTTTGCAGCGAGGAGCATCAAACTGGACGAACCCGCACGAAGGACAGCGCATCGTCCCGCCTCACCTCCGGCACTCAGTTCAGCGAGAGATCCACGCGGGGGGAGGCCTTCTCAGCCTCCTCGATTCGAAAGTAGTCGGCAAGGGCGAAGCCCATCCCGGCCGCCATCAGATTCGTAGGGAAGACTTGCTGCTTGATGTTATACCGGGCCACGAGATCATTGTAGAGCTGGCGGGCGAAGCCGATCCGATTTTCGGTGCTGGTCAGCTCCTCCTGAAGCTGAAGGACATTGTGGCTCGACTTGAGGTCCGGGTAGTTCTCCATCAGCGCGAACAGCCGCGAGAGCGCCTGGCCGAGCTGTCCCTCAGCCGCCGCGGCCTCTTGGGCCCCCTTCGCGGAAACCGCGCGGTTGCGCGCGCCGATGACCCGTTCGAGGGTGTCGCGTTCGAACTGCATTGCGCCTTTCACGGCATTCACCAGATTGGGGATCAGGTCATGGCGGCGCTTGAGCTGGACATCGATCTGCTGCCAGGCGTTCTGGACCTGATTCTTCAGGCTGATCAGCCCGTTATACATCACAACCAGCCATACCAGAATGAGGACGACAATGCCGAGGGTGAGATAAAAGGCCATGCCTGCCTCCTTTCAGACGTGATGCCTCCCAACCGCCGCCCGAGGTGCCATCGCGCAGGATCCCTTCTTTTCTATCATTGATACTCCCGCCGGTCAATGACGATCATCCGGTCGGGCCAGCGGGCCGGATTGGTTTTGAAACCCGCCGGCCGTTATGCTACAGTGTCACCCGCTCTCTATCAGCGAGAGGATGAGGGTCTGACCGATGCGAACACGATGGCTTTCTCTCATAGTGTCGGCACTGCTGTCCACCCTGATCGCTTACAGTGTCAGGGCGCAGGAGATCTCCCTCGACGTCAGGGAACATACCCTGAAGAACGGGATGAAGGTTTTGATCCTGCCACGAAGGAACTCCTCCACCTTCTCCGCCTACCTGCGCTTCAAGACGGGCAGTGTCCATGAACAGGCCGGCAAGACCGGACTTTCCCACATGCTGGAGCACATGATGTTCATGGGGACTCGGTCGATCGGGACCCTGGACGCCAAGGAGGAGGAGGCGATCCTCGAGAAGCTTGATCAGCTCCACCGCAAGATCTCGGAACTGCGCGAGTTGGAACGCTCTCCCTTCCAGCCGCCTGCCCTGAGCCCGGTCGAAGGGAAGGACCCCAGTCGACTCATGGCGTTAGAGAAGGAGATCGCCGCGGCAACCGCGGCCCACAAGCAGCTCATCATTCCCAACGAGTTCTGGGAGATCTACCGCCGCCACGGCGCCGTCGGCCTCAACGCCTCGACCTCAAGGGATGGAACACAATACTATGTGAACCTTCCCAGCAATCGCCTGGAGCTGTGGACAATCCTGGAATCCGACCGGATGAAGAATCCGGTCTTCCGGGAGTTTTACACCGAGCGCGAGGTTGTGAAAGAGGAGAGGCGACAGCGCTACGAGGCGAACCCAGCGGGCGCCCTCTCGGAGGCGCTGATCGCACTGGCCTTTGCCGCCCACCCGTACCGTAACCCGATCATCGGCTGGCCCAGCGACATCGATCGTCTCCTCCGCCCCGACGCCCTCCGCCACTTCAAGACCTTCTACGCTCCCAACAATGCGGTCCTGGTCCTCGTCGGCGACCTCGATCCGGAACAGACGATCCGGATCATGGAGGAGCAATTCGGCTCGATTCCGCCGCAGCCGCTCCCCGAGCTCCACATCACGCAGGAGCCGCCACAACGCGGGGAGCGACGTGCGTCGGTCCGATTTGACGCCCAGCCCCGCTTCATGATCGGCTACCACATCCCAGCCATGGGCCACCCCGACCATCACGCGCTGCAGGTCGCCGCCGCCATCATGGGGAGGGGTAGAACGAGCCGATTCTACCGGAGCCTCATCGATGGCAAACGTCTGGCCGCCTCAATCGATGTCTCTGTGAGCCCGCTCCGGGACCCTGGGCTTCTCACCGTCTCGGCCACTCCTCGCGCGCCCCACACGCCAGAGGAACTGGAGAAGGAGATCGGCGCCGAGATCGAGCGATTGAAAGGGGCGGCCGTCACCGATCAGGAACTCCTGCGGGTCCGGAACCAGTTGGAGGCTGACTTGGTCCGGTCGTTGCGCTCCAACGCCTCTCTGGCAGCCGAGCTTGGTAGCTCACAGGCGATGGCGGGTGACTGGCGGTACCTGCTGGAGTCTCGCAAGCGGCTGAAGGCGGTGACGGCCGAGGACGTGCAGCGGGCAGTGACACGCTACCTCACTACAGACAACCGCACCGTCGCCATATTGCTTCCCACAAAACCGCGATGAGCTCTTGACGGAGATACGAGTGGACGCATTGACCCGCGCCGTCGGCGCGGCCATCCTGATTGCCGGACTCATTGCAGGCTCGGCGGCGGCGCAGGAACAGGGCGCGGCCCCTGTCGAGCGTCGCTCCGCTGGGGCGGAGAGGATCGGCTTGATGATCTTCCCGCCGCTCTTCTGGCGCCCACCGGCTGTCGGGGACGAGGTCGAGCGCCGCACCCTTAGCAACGGGATCATCCTCTACCTGTATCCCGACCGTACCCTCCCGCTCCTGGACCTGGTCGGCCTGATCCGCGGCGGCCGCCTGTACGATCCCGGCGAGAAGGCAGGCCTGGCGCGCGTCGCCGCGTCACAGATCCGCGCCGGCGGTACGATCTCAATCGCGCCAGATGCCCTGAACGACGAGCTGGAATCGCTGGCGGCTTCCCTCGAACTGTCGGCGGGCGACGAGGCGCTCGAGGTGCGCTTGAATCTCTTGTCACGACATACCGAAAGAGGCGTCAAGCTCTTGGCCGACGTGCTGCTGCGGCCGGCATTCGATGCGGGGCAACTGGAGCTGGCCAGAGGCCGCCTCCTGGAAGAGCTTCGGCGGCGGCGCGACAACCCGACCGAGCTCCTCCACAAGGAGTTTGCCGCGCTCCACTACACCGACCGGCACCCGCTGGGGCTGGAGCCCAGCGAGCCGAGCCTCCGGAGCATCAGTCGCGAAGATCTCATCGCGTTCCATCGACGCTACGTCCGCCCCGACAACCTCATGCTGGCAGCGGCCGGCGATTTCGACACGGAGTCGCTGGTCGCGCTCCTTGAACAGTCGCTCGGTAGCTGGTCCGCCAA
>JACQQF010000005.1 GCA_016207095.1 Candidatus Methylomirabilota bacterium
GGAGGCGATCGCCCAGCGGATCCTGACCTTGAGCGAGCAGGGGCAGGCGATCGGCGAGATCATCGCCACCGTGAACGATCTCGCCGAGCAGTCGAACCTCCTGGCTGTGAACGCCGCCATCGAGGCGGCCAAGGCCGGAGAAGCCGGGAAAGGTTTCGCCGTGGTCGCGGCCGAGGTGAAGGCTCTGGCCGAGCAGTCCAAGCAGGCGACCGCCCAGGTCCGCGGGATCCTCAACGAGATCCAGCGGGCCACCCAGGCGGCCGTGATGGCCGCCGAGCAGGGCGTCAAGGCCTCGGAGTCCGGGGTCGGCGTGGCGGGCCGAGGCGGCGAGGCGATCCGGCTCCTGGCCGAGAGCCTGACCGAGTCGGCCCAGGCGGCCCAACAGATCCTGGTCTCCGCGCAGCAGCAGGTGGCGGGGGTGGATCAGGTGGCGCTGGCGATGCAGAACATCCAGCAGGCCTCCACCCAGAACATGGCCTCCACGCGCCAGGTGGAACGGGCGGCCCAGGACCTGACCGAGCTGGCCGGCCGCCTCAAGGCACTGGTCGCAACGGATCAGCGGTCGGCAATCAGCCATCAGGCAAAAGCTGAACGCTGAGTGCTGATAGCTGAAAGCTAAAAAGAGATATGGCGAACCGCAAGAACGACATCAAGGCGCGGCTGCTGGCGACCTTTCGGGTGGAGGCGGAGGAGCATCTCCAGGCCCTCACGACGACCCTTCTCGCCTTGGACCGCGGGTTGCCCCCTGCCGAGACCCGCGAGGTAGTTGAGGCGACGTTCCGGGAGGTCCACACCCTGAAAGGAGCAGCCCGCTCGGTCAGCCTGATTGACGTGGAGGCCGTTTGCCAGGCGTGTGAGTCCGTCCTGAGCCCGGTCACGCGGGGCCAGTTCGCCCTCGGCAGGCCGATCCTGGATTGCCTGCGGGAGGCGGTGGATGCAAGTTTGGCATGCCAATTACTGCTTTACCAATAGGAGGAACGAGCGATGGCAACCAAGCTTTTTGACAGTACCATCGTTGGTACGGCTGAGCAAGCACTCGATTTCATAGGCAATATCCTCGAGTCGTCAACAGAATATTCCATAATCGGCAAGGACCTCAACGGAACAATTCTCTTATGGAACGAAGGCGCGCGGCGGCTCTACGGCTACGAGCCGGAGGAGGTTGTCGGCAAGGCCAACTCGTCAATCCTTCACACGCCGGAAGATGTCAAAGCAAACGTGCCGGAAACGATAATGAAGACGGCCCTTGGATTGGGAAAGTGGGAGGGAACCATCACTCGCGTTCGCAAGGATGGCCAAAGATTCATGGCCAGGCTGGTCATCACACCGCGCAGTGATTTGCAAGGCAAGCCGGTTGGTTTCCTGCTCATCTCCAAGGATGTTACCGGCGAGCAAAAATTCGTTGAGGAACTTCGTAGGACGAAGCTGTTTGCAAGCACCATCGTTGGTGACGCTCAAGGTGCGGTCAGCTTCATCACCAACATCCTCGAATCCTCCACCGAATATTCCATCGTCGGAAAGGACCTCGAGGGACGAATCCTGTTGTGGAACGAAGGCGCGAGACGCCTGTATGGCTACGAGCCGGAGGAGGTCGTCGGCAAGGCCAATTCCTCTATTCTCCACGTTCCAGAAGATGTCAGGGCGGGAAAACATCGCGAGATCATGAATGCTGCCCTGCGCGATGGAAAATGGGAGGGGACGCTCGATCGCATTCGCAAAAACGGCCAACATTTTGTCGCGCGCGTCGTAATCACACCGCGACGTGACGCCAAAGGCACACCAATCGGTTTTCTGCTGATCTCGAAAGATATTTCTGACGAAATCCGTTTGACGGAAGAACTCAAAGCCACACAGTTTTACACTCGATCGCTGATCGAATCGAACATCGACGCGTTGATGACGACGGATCCGCTCGGCATTATTACCGACGTCAACAAGCAGATGGAGGTGTTAACAGGCTGCAATCGAGACGGACTGATTGGCTCGCCGTTCAAACAATATTTCACCGATCCGCAACGCGCAGAGGCAGGCATCAAGCTTGTGCTGCGTGAAAACAAGGTCACAAACTACGAGCTCACGGGGCTCGGAAAGGGCGGCCATGAGACGATCGTATCCTATAATGCTTCGACCTTCCGAGATGCAAACGGGAAACTTCAAGGCGTGTTCGCTGCGGCGCGCGATATCACGGAACATAAGAAACTCGAACAGCAGCTGCGCGAGTCGCAGGCATACAATCGCGGTTTGATTGAAGCTTCTATCGACGGCTTGATTACGGTGGATCCCAAAGGGTTCATCTCGGATGTCAACGACCAGATGTGCCGGATGTCCGGTTACACACAGCAGGAACTCATCGGGACCCCGTTTGCCGATTACTTTGTGGACCCAGACCGCGCCACTGCCGGCGTGAATGAGACGTTTCAAAAAAGCGTTGTGACGGACTATGTCCTGACGCTTGCCAAGCGAGACGGCAAGCAAGTGCGAGTCTCGTTCAACGCTTCAGTCTTCAAAGATCCAGCGGGAAGCGTGCGGGGAATTTTTGCATCAGCCCGTGATATTACCGAGCAGGCGCGATTGCAGGAGCAACTCGCCACCGAGCGAGCGTACAACCGTGGTCTTATCGAAGCGTCTCTCGACGGCCTGATCACCGTCGATCCGATGATTACCATTACCGATGTGAACGAAACAATGTGCCGCATGTCGGGATACCCGCGTGAAGAGTTGATCGGGACCACGTTTTCGACATACTTCACCGATTCTCGACGCGCGGCAGACGGCGTGCGATTGACGCTTGATAAAGGCGCGGTGACCAACTACGAACTCACCCTCCGCATGAAGAACGGACAGGACCGGCTCGTTTCGTTCAATGCGGCGATTTTTAAGGATCCTGCCGGCAGTGTCCGAGGTATTTTTGCTTCTGCACGCGACATTACTGAACAGGCCCGCCTGCAGCGACAATTGGGTGAAGAGCGCGCATACAACCGGGGGCTAATCGAGGCTTCCGTTGACGGGTTGGTAACAGTTGATGAGGTGATGACCATTACCGACGTGAACGAAACGATGTGTAAGATGGTCGGGCGCCCACGTGATAAGTTGATCGGGTCCTCCTTCCCATCCTACTTCGTTGAGCGCGATCGTGCCGAAGAAGGCGTGAAGCTCACCTTCAAAGAAGGTACGGTAACAAACTACGTGCTGACGCTGCAAGCGGTGTCTGGTTCGAGGGTACCGGTATCGTTCAACGCCGCCATCTTCCGTGATCCATCCGGCAACGTGCGCGGCATTTTTGCCTCAGCCCGCGACATCACTGCTCAGAAGCAACTGGAAGAGCAAGTCCAGGCTTCGCAATTCTATACCCGGTCCTTGATTGAAGCAAACATCGACGCGTTGATGACAACCGATCCGCTTGGGATCATTACTGACGTCAACCAGCAGATGGCCGCGTTGACCGGTCATCCTCGCGAAGAACTAATCGGCTCGCCGTTCAAAACCTACTTCACCGATCCGCGGCGGGCTGAAGAAGGCATCAAATCAGTGCTCAAACAGGGAAAGGTAACCAACTATGAGCTTACAGCCCGGCGTAAAGACGGACGCGAAACCGTCGTTTCTTACAACGCCGTAACGTTTAATGATGCTGCGGGGAATCTGCAAGGGGTGTTTGCCGGCGCGCGCGACATCACAGAACAAAAGACACTTGAGCGGCAATTACGCGATCAACAAGCGTACAACCGCGGGCTCATCGAATCCTCGGTTGACGGATTGATCACCGTTGATCCGGCCGGAACGATCTCGGACGTAAACGATCGCATGTGCCAGATGACAGGGTATGGACGCGGTGAATTAATCGGGAGTTCGTTCGCCGACTATTTCACGGACCCGCAACGTGCCCGGGCAGGCGTTCAGCAAACCTTTGAACAAGGGATTGTCACTGAATATGCACTGACCCTCGTTTCTCGCTCACGCCGCCACCTGCAAGTATCATTCAATGCCTCGGTGTTCAAGGATCCGGCAGGGAACGTCAAAGGAATCTTTGCCAGTGCCCGCGACATCACAGACCGCGTGCGGCTGGAGGAGCAGTTGCGCGAACAGCAAACTTACCTGCGCGGTCTCATTGAGTCTTCCGTGGATGGCTTGATCACGGTCGACCCTGAAGGCTTCATTACCGACGTGAACGAACAAATGTGCCGCATGACCGGCTTCACCCGTGAAGAACTGATCGGCAGCCCCTTCAAAAAGTACTTCACGGAACCTGAGCGTGCCGACACAGGCGTCAGGCGTACATTCGCTGAAGGCGTCGTGACGAATTATGAGTTGGTGTTAAAGACGAAGACCGGGCGCAAGGCGACTGTCTCGTTCAATGCCTCGGTGTTCCGCAGTGCTGAGGGAAATGTGCAGGGCATCTTTGCCAGCGCCCGCGATATCTCTGAGCAAGCGCGACTCCAATCCCAATTGACCGAGCAGCAGGCGTACAACAGGTCGCTCATTGAAGCTTCCGCGGACGCGCTGTTTGCCATATCGCCAGATGGCATGATCACCGACGTGAACGAAGAAGCCACCCGCGTGACAGGTTACTCCCGCAAGCATCTCATTAATTCTCGCTTTGCCGATTACTTCACTGAGCCTGATCAAGCGCGTGCGGGGGTACAACAGACACTGCAAGAAGGACGAGTGATTGGTTATGAATTGGTGCTGATCACACGGTATGGCCGACGCATCACCGTCAGTTTCAACGCCGGTGTCTTTACCGACGTGACTGGCCAGGCGGCCGGTATCCTGGCGGCTGCCCGCGACATCACCGCGCAGAAAGAACTGGAAACCCAGCTTCGGAGCCAGCAGTTCTATACGCGCTCGTTGATTGAATCGAACATCGACGCGCTCATGACAACTGACCCGCTTGGCGTCATCACCGACGTGAACCAGCAGATGTGTGAATTGACGGGCCATCCGCGCGAAGAGTTGATCGGCTCCCCCTTCAAGAATTATTTCACCGAGCCAGAGCGCGCCGACCAAGGGATCACACTGGTGTTGCGCGAGAACAGGGTAACCAACTATGAATTGACCGTGCGGAGTAAGGATAAGCGCGAAACGGTCGTCTCCTACAATGCCGCTACCTTCTACGACCGCGATGGCAAACTACAAGGTGTGTTCGCCGCCGCACGCGACGTGACCGAGCGTAAGCGGTTCGAGCAATCCCTGCAACAAGCCAGCCGCATGAAAAGTGAGTTCCTCGCCAATATGTCGCATGAGCTTCGCACGCCGCTCAACGGCATCATCGGTTTCTCCGAGTTTCTCGTCGATGAAAAACCGGGTGCCTTGAACGCGAAGCAAAAAGAGTACCTGGGCGACATCTTGAACAGCGCACGGCACCTTCTGCAACTCATCAACGATGTGCTCGACCTGTCCAAGGTTGAAGCAGGGAAAATGGAGTTGTCCCCTGAAACCTTCTCTCTCACCAAGGCCATTGAAGAAATTACCTCGACCGTTTCACCGCTGGCAAAAAAGAAGAATATCCGGGTCAGCAGAGTGATTTCTCCGCCTCTCGAACAGGTGACGCTCGACCAGCAACGATTCAAACAGGTTCTCTACAACCTTCTTTCGAACGCCGTGAAATTCACTGAAGTAGGCAACGTCGACATATTGGTGGACGCTCTCGATGCGAATCGATTCCGCATTCGAGTGAAAGACACGGGCATCGGTATCAAGCCAGAAAATATGAATCGCTTGTTCAAAGAGTTCGAACAACTCGACTCCGGCACATCCAGAAAGTACGGAGGGACAGGTTTGGGACTGTCACTAACGCGGAGGATTGTGGAACTCCTGGAAGGAGATATCACCGTCGAAAGCGAAGACGGCAAGGGGAGTACGTTCACTGTCGTATTGCCGCAAACAATAGTTGCGGGGGCGAAATGAAGAAACCCGTGATTCTGGTGGTGGACGACAACCCCACGAATTTGAAACTGGTGGCCGATGTCCTCGAATTCGAGGGCCACACCGTCATGGAAGCTGTGGATGCCGAAGACGCCCTGGAGAGGATCAGACAATCCATGCCCGACTTAATTCTTATGGATATTGCCTTACCCGGCATGGATGGTTTGACGCTGACGCGGAGGCTGAAGTCCGATCCGGCCACACGTCGCATTCACATTGTTGCCCTGACGGCCTTCGCGATGAAGGGGGACGATCAAAAAGCTCTTGTCGCAGGCTGCGATGGCTATATCACGAAGCCGATTGATACGCGCAGACTCCCAGCGCAAGTCGCTCAGATCATTCAGCGGATGCAGGAACAATCACATACACCGAACCGGTGAAGAAAGGATGTCTCCATGAAGATTCTCGTTGTCGAAGACGAGCCTACGAGCTTAAAGCTGGCGCAGGCGGTGCTGGCTGCTGACGGACATCAGGTTTTTGATGCCGATGCAGTCAAGCAAGCCTTAGAAACTGTTCTGCGAGAAAAACCCGACATGATCCTGTTAGACCTGCGCCTGCCGGATACCGACGGACTCACCTTCGCTCGACAGTTGAAGGGGGGGGCAGAAACGAAGAACATTCCGATTATCGCGGTAACCGCGTATCCCGATGAATTCAGCAAGCAGCAGGCGCTCGAGGCAGGCTGCGACGCCTACTTCATAAAACCTCTTAACACGAGAACACTCCAGCGTGAGATCCATAACGTTGTGTCCAGGAATTGAGGAGAAAAAGCATGAAAATAGTCATTGTGGAAGATGAACCGACCGATTCAAAGCTGGCCTGCGTCGTTCTTGCTGCCGATGGGCACGATGTCTTCGATGCGCGTGACGCTGCCGAGGCACTTGAGACTATCCGACGCGAAAAACCCAAATTTGTTCTCGTGGATCTCAACTTGCCGGGAATGGATGGGCTTACACTTGTTCGAACATTGAAGGCTAACCCGGCAACAAGACATATTCGCGTCGTCGCAATTACGGCTTACGCGAGCCGCTTCACCAGAAAGGATGCCCTTGATGCCGGTTGCGACGCATATCTCGAAAAACCGATGGATACGAGAGGACTCTCCAATATGTTGCAGCAGGCCGACAGCAAAAGCAAGCGCGCATCGAAAGCGACAACATCTCCACGTAAGCCGTCAGGCGGGTTATAGGGATCTTCCTCCTGACTGCTGCCGGTGGTCAGCCGCGGCTAGACTCGTGGCTGAGCGTTCGAGTGTACACGACTTAGGTCTCATGGAACTTGTATCGGATGATGTTAAGCTGGAGAAGAAAGGTTCAACGCATGATCGTTCTTGTCGTTGATGACAGCAAGACAAATCGCATGCTGTTGAGAGCGGTCCTTGAGTCGGAGGGCTGTGATGTCCTTGAAGCTGTGGATGGTCAAGAAGCCCTCGAACTTCTTGAATGTGCGAAAGTTGATGCAGTCATCTCGGATATCCTTATGCCTCGAATCGACGGATACCAGTTATGCTGTGAAATTCGTAATCACCGAAAATTGAGGACTCTCCCAGTGATTTTCTATACGGCAACGAATGTCTCACGCAGAGATGAAAAACGCGCCCGCGAGGTCGGGGCGAACAGGTTTTTGAGGAAGCCTGCTTCCTCCGGAGACATCATTACGGCGCTTCTAGAACTGGCATCCCGATCGAAATAAGGGAAACGCAAGGAGCCTGAAAAGGTGAGTGATGAACCCGAAGAAAAGGTCAAGCCACGACGTGATACCTGAAATGGATGGTTGCAGCAAGGGGTGGGTTGAGACATGAGCAGGGAGGACGACTTCAAGGCGCGGCTGCTGGCGACCTTTCGGGTGGAGGCGGAGGAGCATCTCCAGGCCCTCACGACGAACCTTCTCGCCTTGGACCGCGGGTTGCCTCCGGCCGAGACCCGCGAGGTAGTTGAGGCGACGTTCCGGGAGGTCCACACCCTGAAAGGAGCGGCGCGCTCGGTCAGCCTGATGGACGTGGAGGCCGTTTGCCAGGCGTGTGAGTCGGTGCTGAGCCGGGTCACGCGAGGTGACACTGCGCTCACCCCCTCTGTGGTCAATCGGCTGCACGACATGGTTGACGGTGTAGCCAGGCTCCTGGCCGGGGGCGAGGCCCGAGTGGCGGTGCGGGAACTTATCGGGAATCTCGAGCAAGCCGCTGAGGAACAAGGGCCAGAGACTAGCGGTCAGCGGTCAGCGGTCAGCGAGGATCGAGGACCGGCCCCCAGCCCCCAACACCCATCCTCTGTTCCACACGCCGATACCATCCGGCTCGCCACGGCCAAGCTGGATGCGCTGCTCCTCCAGGCAGAAGACCTCCTGGTCCCAAAGCTCGCTGCCGAGGAGCGGGTGCGAGAAGCCAGGGCCCTGGTCGAGGCGCTGACCAGGTTAAAAGCAGTCACCCCCACCCTCCCCTCCCCCCTCGAGGGGGAGGGCAAGGGAGGGGGTGGCGGAAGGCGGACGCCGGACGGCGGACGGCGAGAGAATGGCCGGGAGTCAGCACTGCGGGCGGTGGACGGTCAAGCCCAAGATCTGCTCCGTCATCTCACCCTTGATCAGCGGACGATCGGCAGGGCGGTGGATGACCTGCAGGATGAACTGCGGCGGTTGAGGCTCACGCCCGCCTCGGCCGTTCTTGACCTTTTCCCGCGGATGGTCAGGGATTTTGCGCGAGAGCACGGGAAAGAGATGGAGTGGATGGTGCACGGCGCCGATCTGGAAGTGGATCGGCGGGTCCTGGAAGTGATGAAGGAGCCGTTGATCCATCTCGTGCGAAATGCTATTGACCACGGGATCGAACTGCCGGAGGCCCGGGCGCAGGCGGGCAAAGCGGCCCGGGGGCAGGTGGCGGTGACCATCGCCTCTCTGGAGGGAGGTCGCATCGAGATCCGTGTGGAGGACGATGGGGGCGGGATTGGCTTGGCCCGGGTAAGGGCGGCGGCAGTCCGCGTCCGCCTCCTGACCGCCGAGGAAGCGGAGGCATTGACGGACGACCAAGCCCTGGATCTTATTTATCGCTCCGGCCTCAGCACCAGCCCTATCATTACCGATCTTTCAGGTCACGGCCTGGGCCTGGCCATCGTGAAGGAGAGGGTGGAACGGCTGGGGGGAGAGATCCGCGTGGAGACGAGGGCCGGGGCGGGGACGACCGTCCGGATGATCCTCCCCGCCACCATCGCGACCTTCCGCGGCCTCGTGGTCCGTGCGGGTGGGCAACCCTTCCTCCTTCCTATCGAGGCGGTGGAGCGGGCCATCCGCATCACCCCCGAGGACATCGAACACGTGGAGGGGCGGGAGGTCATCCGATGGAACGGGCATGCCCTTTCCATCGCCCGGCTGAACGGACTGCTTGGACTTCCCGAGGTTGAGCGGTCAGCGGTCAGCGGTCAGCGGTCAGCGGTTACGGAAGATCACCCTCCAGTCCCCGGCCCCCAGCTCCCAACCTCTGCCCTGCGGCAGCCGTGCGTCGTCGTGAGGGCTGGGGAGGAGCGGGTGGGGCTCCTGGTCGAGGAAATCCTGGGGGACCGGGAGGTGCTGGTCAAAGAGCTGAGGCCGCCCGTTGTGAGGGTTCGCAACGTGGCCGGCACTGGCCTCCTGGGGACCGGCCAGGTGGTCTTGATCCTCCGCCCGACGGATCTCCTCAGGTCTCTTCGGGAGAGGCCACGGCCGCCGGTGCTTTCCGCCGTGCCGGAGGAAAAGAGGCGTCAAAAAGTGATCCTCGTGGTGGACGACTCCATCACCACCCGGACGATGGAGAAAAACCTCTTGGAAGCGACGGGATACCAGGTGCGCGTGGCGGTGGACGGGATCGAGGCGTGGACGTTCCTCAAGAGCGAGGAGTTTGACCTTGTCGTGACCGACGTGGACATGCCCCGGATGGACGGTTTCGAACTGACGGCCCGGATCCGGGCCGATCGGAAGTTGGCCGAACTGCCCGTGGTCCTGGTGACCGCGTTAGAGTCCCGGGAAAACAAGGAACGGGGAATCGAGGTGGGCGCGAACGCGTACATCCTCAAGTCGAGCTTCGACCAATCGAACCTCTTGGAGTTCATTCGCCGACTAATTTAAAGCTGTCAGCGGTCAGCTGTCAGCTTTCGACCAAATGATGCGACCGAATCAAAGATCTTACAGATCTGAGTCACTTAAAGCTATCAGCGGTCAGCAATCAGCCGTCAGCGTTCAGCTTCTGGCTGACTACTGATCCTTTGCTGATGGCTGAGCGCTGAGCGCTGATCGCTGAAAGCTGAGAGCTACCACCTAATGAAGGATTTTCGAGATCTGAAAGTGTGGGAGAAAGCCCATCTGCTGACCTTAGCAGTTTATAAGGCAACCACAACATTTCCGAGGGATGAGATGTACGGACTGACTGGCCAGATTCGACGCGCTTGCGCATCCATTCCTGCCAACGTTGCGGAGGGTTGTGGCAGGCGTGGTGATGCCGAGCTTGCTCGATTTGTCCAGATCGCGATGGGTTCTGCGAGCGAACTCGAATATCATTTTCTCCTCGCACATGATCTTGGCTTTCTGGACGACTCAGTTTACGACGAGCTCACTGGTGAGGTTACCGAGGTGAAGCGCATGCTCACCTCCTTCCTCCAAAGGCTGAAAGCTGATAGCTGAAAGCTGATAGCTGAATGCTGATAGCTTCCCTATGATACGCGTTCTTGTAGTCGACGATTCGGCGACCGTGCGGGAGCACCTCGCGTACTTGCTCGGTCAAGACCCCGCGATAGAGGTGGTGGGCACGGCCCGGGATGGCCTCGAGGCTGTAGACCAGGCCGAACGGCTCAAACCCGGCGTCATCGTGATGGACGTCCACATGCCCCGGATGAGCGGCTATGAGGCGACCCGTCAGATCATGGAGCGTGTTCCCACGCCCATCGTAATGGTCAGCGCCAGTTCCAGCCGGTATGAAGCAGCCACAGCCTTCGAGGCCCTCAAGGCTGGGGCCCTAACCGTGGTCGAGAAGCCCGGCGGCCCCGATGATCCGGCGCAGGCCGAGAGTGCCAGGCGGCTCGTGGAGACCGTGAAGCTCATGGCGGAGGTGAAGGTGGTCCGGCGGTGGCCGAGACGCAAGGAACAGGTGTTAGGGGTTAGGGATTGGGGGTTAGTGACGCACCCCCGACCCCTGACGCCCGTCCCCCAACCCCCTTGGAAGATCCGGCTCATTGCAGTCGGCGGATCCACCGGCGCGCCTCAGGTGGTCGCCGACATCCTGGCAGGTCTGCCCCACGATCTCGCCGCCCCCATCCTCATCGTTCAACACATCGCGGCGGGGTTCACAGCGGGGTTTGCCGAATGGCTCGCCCAGGGGACTCGCCTCACGGTGAAGCTGGCGGAGCCGGGAGAAGCGAGCCGGCCTGGCACTGTCTACCTCGCGCCGGAGGGCTCTCAGATGGGGATCACAAAGGATGGCCGGATCCGGTTGACGAGGGGGCCGACCGATGATGGCTTCTGCCCATCGGCTTCCTATCTCTTTCAGTCAGCGGCGGAGGCCTACGGCCGATCCGCCATCGGCATCCTCCTTACTGGGATGGGGCGGGACGGCGCGGCGGGTCTCAAGCAGCTCCGGGAGGCGGGCGGGGTGACCATCGCCCAGGATGAGGAGAGCTGCGTAATTTTCGGGATGCCACAGGAGGCGATTCGCCAAGGGGCGGTCGAGCATGTGCTCTCCCCGGAGCAGATCGTCGGAGCGGTCCGCTCTCTGGTAAGCCACGGCTAGGAGGTAACGATCATGGAACGCAAGATCCTCGTCGCAGAGGACAGCCCGACCCAGGCCGAGCGCGTCCGCCTTCTCCTGGAAGGCGAGGGCTACCGGGTGGAGCTAGCTAATAATGGCCGGGAGGGACTCGAGAGGGTTCGATCAGCGCCACCTGATCTCATCATCTCCGACGTCGTCATGCCCGAGATGGATGGCTACACCTTCTGCCGAGCGGTGAAGTCCGCCCAGGAAACGAGGCGGATCCCGTTCGTGCTCCTCACCGAACGAAGGACCCCTTTGGACATCCTCAAGGGCCTGGAGCGAGGAGCCGATAACTTCATCACGAAGCCGTTCGAGGACGAGTACCTTTTGGAGCGCGTGCGTCGGATCTTCGACCACCTAGAACTTCGGAAAAAGGGCCAACTCGAGGTAGAGGTCGCCGTGCGTGTGGGCGACCGACAAATGGTCATCTCCACCGACAAGCAGCAGATCATCGAGCTGCTGTTTGCCAACTTTGAGGAAATTTGCCAACTGAACGATCAACTCGAGGACACGCAGAAAAGCCTGGAGGAGCACGCCAGAAACCTCGAAGCGCAGGTCCAGGAACGCACCCAGCAACTCCGGCACCAGCAGGAGACGCTGCAGGCACTCTACCAAGCGAGCCTCGAGATCCAAGCGCCGCTTGCACTCCAGGAGCGGCTCGAGCGCCTCCTCCAGACCGCCAAAACGGTGTTGTCGCTGGATCGCGTCAGCATCCTCCTGGCTGATCCTGATGGCCAGTGGCTCCAGGCGGTAGCGACCCTGGCGGTGGAGGAACCCCTGGAGGCGATCCGAGTCCCGATCGGACCGGAAGGGCGTGGGCTCGCCCAGGCCTACCAGACTCAGCAGATGGTCGTCTGGGATGGCCGGAGCCGGGTCCCCGCACCGCTCCGGCTCCAGTCCCCCTACGACCGGATCGAGGCCTTCCGCTCCCAGGTTTTCGCGATCGCGCCCCTGGTGGTCCAGGGCCGGGCGATCGGGGTGCTGGGAGCGGATCGGAAGCACAACCGGCGGCCGTTCGACCCTCCCACACGGGAACTGCTCCAGCTCCTAGCGGCCCAGGCCGCCCTGGCGATCGACCAGGCCAGACTCTATGAGGCGCAGCGTACGACGGCTATCCAACTCGAAGCCACGGTGGAGGACCGAACCCAGGAACTCACGGCGGCCAACGTCCGCCTGCAGGAAGCCTCCCGCCACAAGTCCGAGTTCCTGGCCAACATGTCCCATGAACTGCGCACGCCTCTTAATTCGGTCATCGGCTTCTCCGAACTCCTGCTTGATCGGACGGTGGGCACGCTAAACGAGAAGCAGACCCGCTTCCTTACCAATATCCAGAACAGCGGCAAACATCTTGTCCAGCTCATCAGCGACATCCTGGATCTTTCCAAGGTCGAGGCGGGGAAGGTTGTCCTCCGGGTCGAACCGCTGCCGGTCGCAATGACCCTGGAGGACATCCTGGTCATCGCCCG
Source organism: Candidatus Methylomirabilota bacterium (assembly GCA_016207095.1). Classification (GTDB taxonomy): domain Bacteria; phylum Methylomirabilota; class Methylomirabilia; order Methylomirabilales; family Methylomirabilaceae; genus Methylomirabilis. The sequence goes on from JACQQF010000005.1 coordinate 13,153, forward strand.
AGGTCTCGCCCACAAGGAGAGACAAACCGTCGAGACTCAGATCGATCCCGATCTCCCACCGCTTCAGGCCGACCCGGTCCGTTTCAAGCAGATCCTCTTCAACCTGCTGAGCAACGCGATCAAGTTCACCCCGGATGGCGGGCGGGTGATTGTGACTGCCCGCCGAGTTCCGAGTGCCGAGTCCGGAGTGCGGAGTGGGGTCGATAGCACGTCGCACGTCGCACGTCGCACGTCGGACCCTGGCGAGTTCATCGAGATCGCCGTGGCCGACACCGGGATCGGGATCAAGGCCGAGGACCTACCCCGCCTCTTCCAGGAGTTCATGCGGCTTGAAGCCGCGGCGACCAAGCGCTACGAGGGGACCGGCCTCGGGCTCGCCCTGACCCGGCGCCTCGTGGAGCTGCACGGGGGCCGGATCTGGGCCGAGTCGGCCGGCGAGGGACTCGGGAGCACCTTCACGCTCGTCCTGCCGTTCGACGGCCCCGGGGAGGCTCGAGAGTCGTGAGTGAGAACGGAGGATTGGTGATGGTTGCGTGGTGCTCAAAGGGCGTCCACGTAGTGTGCTTGATATGAGCCCGTGAGGTGGGACCGTGAGTCGGCGTGTGTTGGTGGTAGAGGATAACCCGGTGAACCTGGAACTGATCACCGAGGTGCTGGAGCAGGAGGGCTGCCAGGTCCTCACGACCCACTCCGCCGAGGCCGGCCTTCGCCTCGCGGCGGCTGAGCGGCCGGACCTGATCCTGATGGACCTCCAGCTCCTGGACATGACGGGGTACGAAGCCACCCGCCGGCTCAAGGCTAGTCCGGCCACGGTGGCCATCCCCGTCCTCGTCCTTACGGCCTTCGCCATGGAGGGCGACGACCTCAAGGCGCGTGAGGCCGGGTGCGACGGGTACCTGACGAAGCCGCTGGACCTGCGTGCCTTCCGGGACACCCTGGACCAGTTGCTTCCACCAGGCCCTGCGAAGTAGCAAGCGGCGTGAGGATTCAGCTTCAAGGCATGTTCTCGATCGCCGTGCCTCATATGGTTGATCTACACAGATCAGGACGGTCGCCTCGTAAAGATGGACTGCCTTGACTTCCCGCTGGATCGGAGATACAAATGTCCAGAGGAAGAATCACTCGGGGCTAACGAAGCAACCCCATCCCATTCGACGCGCGATCGTATTATCGTGGATGGTTGTTCAGGGTGTAGGGGCGGCGGGCATGGGTCCTCGATGTCCCTTGGCCGCGGGCTGAGGAGGTGACGATGGAAGGACGGGTGCTGGTCGTGGACGATGAAGCTCAAGCGGTGGAGCTCCTGCGGGAGTTCCTCGGTGCAAAGGGCTACGAGGTAATTACCGCAAGTGATGGCGCCGAGGCCCTGCGGAAAGTGAAGGAGGAGCGGCCCCATCTGATCCTCCTGGACGTGCGGATGCCGAAGATAGACGGCCTCGAGGTCCTCCGCCGGCTCCGGGAGATCGACAAGGAGGTCGGCGTGATCATGATCACGGGCGTCAACGAGCAGGAGATCGCGCGGCAAGCGATGGCGCTGGGGGCGTTCGACTACATCGTGAAACCCCTGGACCTCCCCTACTTGGAGCAGAGCCTGTGGTACAAGATCACCACCATGACCCTGTGAAAGGCCGGATACAGGTCATGTGCAGCAAGGTCGTAATCATGAAATGGGGAGCGATTGTCCGCGCGGTGCTGGGGCACCGCGTCTCAACCCAGAGGTCCTTATGAGTAGCGATCTGGAGCGGCAGCTCGCCGAACTCAAGCAAGGCGAGCACCTCTGCCTGATCTACGAGACCGTCGCCGAACAGTGGTCGGCCATCATTCCGTATATGACGGCCGGCCTCGACCGAGGTGAGTGCTGCGTCTATATCGCTGACGACGCCACCACTGAGCGGGCGGCTCAGGCCCTGGCGGGCGCCGGGGTGGATGTCCCAAAGGCACTCGAGCGGGGCGCACTCGTCATGTTGACCAAGAAGGACGCCTACGTGCGCGGGGGGCGGTTCGATCCCGACGCAATGCTCGGGCTCTGGCGCCAGTTGGTAGAGCGGGCCCTCGCGACAGGCTTTACGGGGGTTCGGGCCACCGGCGAGATGACCTGGGCGCTGGGGCCGGAGGAGGGTTGCGCCCGGCTGATCGAGTACGAGGCCAAGCTGAATGCTTTTTTGCCAGGCAGCAACGTGCTCGCCGTCTGCCAGTACCACCGACCCCGATTCGCTCCAGCCGTCATCCGCGATGTGCTGCGCACCCATCCGACGGCCATTCTGGGCGGGCGGGTGTGCCCAAACCTGTACTACGAATCGCCCGATCTGGTGCTTGGCCAGCTCTCCGAGGCGGATCGGGTGGACCGGATGATTGCGAACCTGCAGCGGGTGCGGATTGCGGAGGCAGCACTGCGGGAGAGCGAGGATCGCTACCGGTCGCTGGTCGAGAATGCGCCGATATGTATCCACGAGATCGATTCCGCTGGACGTCTGATCTCGATGAATCTAGCCGGTCTCAAAATGATGGGGGCCACCGATGAAGGCCAGGTGTGCGGGATGGCGTATCTCGATGTAGTGTCTCGCGCGGACCGGTCGCGTGTGGACGGCCTCCTGGCTCGCGCGTTCGCGGGAGAATCATCGGAGTTCGAGTTCGTCACCGCCAATGAGGACGAGCCGCGCATCCTCGCTTCATGTTTCGTCCCCCTCAGAGAGAAAAAGGGCCCGGTCCAACAAATCATGGGCATCACGCAGGACATCACCGAGCGCAAGCGGGCGGAGGAGGCACTGACCCTGTTCCGCTCCCTCATCGACCACACGAACGATGCGATCGAGGTCGTTGATCCGGACACGGGGCGCTTCCTCGACGTGAATGAGCATGCTTGCCTGGCCCACGGCTACACCCGCGAGGAGTACCTAGCCCTCAGCGTCCCCGACATCGACCCCGTGGTGGGCACCCGACCCTGGGCGGAGATCAGGGAGGAAGTGCGGCGCTCCGGCTCCCACCTCTACGACACTCAACACCGGCGTAAGGATGGCTCCGTGTTCCCCGTCGAAGTCAACGCCACCTACATCTGCCTGGACCGCGATTACATGATTGCGGTGGTTCGCGACATCACCGAGCGCAAGCAAGCTGAAGAGCAGATTCTCCGTGGAAAGAAATTTTCCGAGATGCTGATCAATAGCAGTGTTGATGGCATCCTCGCGTTTGACCTCGATTGTCGCTACACCACCTGGAATCCGGGGATGGAGCGTATATCAGGCGTCAGTGGAGAAAAGTGTCTCGGCAGATGCGCGTTTGATGTATTCCCATTTTTGAAGGAAACCGGCGAGGACCGATATTTCTACGCAGCGCTTGAAGGTAGAACCGCCATCGCGAAGGACAGGCCCTACAACGTGCCGGAGACCAGTCGAGCAGGATTTTTTGAAGGGTACTATTCCCCTCTACGCGGCGGGTCCGGAGAAATCGTGGGGGGCCTAGCCATCATTCGCGACATCACCGAGCGCAAGCGGGCGGCGGAGGTGATCCAGGCGCTCTATCGGGCGAGCCTGCAGATGCAGGAACCGCTGGATCTCCAGAAACGGCTTGACCGCATCCTCGAGGTGGCACACAAGGTGTTGGGGCTGGACCGGGTCAACATCCTCCTCGCCGATCCTGTGGGCGAGTGGTTAGAGGCGGTGGCGAGCCTGGGGACTGAGGAACCCCTCAAGGCGATCCGGGTTCCGATCGGGCCGGAAGGGGGCGGGTTGGTCGAGGCCTACCTCTCACGGCGGCCGATCATCTGGAACGGGGAGGGTCCAGTTCCAGAGCCGATCCGGCTGCGCCCTCCTTACGACCGGATCGAGGCCCTCCGGTCCAAGATCTTTGCCAACGTGCCCCTAGTGGTCCAGGGCCGCGCGATCGGGGTTCTGGGGGCGGATCGGAAACACACTCGGCGGCCGTTTGATGCATCGATGCTGGAGCTCCTCCAGCTATTTGCTGGCCAAGCGGCGCTCGCCATCGAGCACGGCCGCCTCTACGAAGCGCAACGCACGGCGGCCATCCAGCTCGAGGCCAAGGTGGAGGCGCGAACCCGCGAGCTCCAGGCGGCGATGCGCCAGGCCGAGGAAGCCTCCCACCACAAGTCCCGGTTCCTGGCCAACATGTCCCACGAGCTGCGCACGCCCCTCAACTCGGTCATCGGCTTCTCCGACCTCTTGCTCGGGCAGACCACGGGCCCCCTGAACGAGAGGCAGGCCCGCTTCCTGGCCAACATCGGCAGCAGCGGCAAGCAACTCCTCGCCCTCGTCACCGACCTCCTGGACCTCTCGAAGGTAGAGGCCGGGAAGCTGGAGTTGCGGGCTCAACCCTTCGCTCTCCGAGAAGCTCTTGAGGACGTACTCCACGCCATCCGCCTCCAGGCTGAGGCCAAGCAGCAGCTCCTTCACCATCACGTCGCCGACGATCTCTCAACCATCGTGGCTGACCAAGTCCGGGTCAAACAGATCCTCTACAACCTCCTCTCGAACGCCATAAAGTTCACCCCCACCGGCGGGTCCATCACCGTCACCGCCCGCCGCGTTACGAGTGCGGAGTGCGGAGTACGGAGTGAGACCAATCGCACCTCGCACCTCGCACCTCGCACGTCGCATGACGGCGATTACGTAGAACTCGCCGTGGCTGATACGGGGATCGGGATCAAGGCTGAAGATCTATCGAAGTTGTTCCAGCTATTCACGCAACTGGAGCACACCCTCACGAAATCGGCCCAGGGGACCGGGCTCGGCCTGGCCTTGACGAGGAACCTCGTCGAGCTGCACGGCGGGACGATCTGGGCCGAGTCGGCAGGGGAAGGCCGGGGGAGCACCTTCACGATCTGGCTCCCCCTGACGTCGCCCGGGTCCTGAGGCGGTGAGGTACGGACATGCGCATGGCCCTATGGGTGCCTGCGAAGAGGCCTCGGCTCCTCATCGTGGATGACCACGCGCAGAACGTCGAGCTGCTGACGGCCCTGATGGAGGCCGAGGGGTATGAGGTCATCTCGGCCGCCGACGGTCTGGAGGCCCTGGCGCATGTGGCGGCGATCCCTCCGGACCTGATCCTCCTCGACATCATGATGCCGAAGCTGGACGGCTACGCGGTCTGCCGCCAGCTCAAGGCGAACCCCGAAACCCGCCTGGTGCCGGTCGTCCTGCTCACGGCCCTGGACGCAGAAGACGCTCGGATCCTGGGGATCGAGGTGGGGGCCGATGACTTTCTCGCGAAGCCGTTCAGCCAGGCGGAGCTGAAGGCCAGGGTCCGCTCCCTCTTGAAGCTCAAGACCTTCACCGACGAGCTGGAGCACGCCGGGACGATGTTGTTGACACTGGGCCGGACAGTCGAGGCGAAAGACCCGTACACCCAGGGGCACTGCGAGCGGCTCGCGGCCTACTCGGATGGGCTGGGACGGGTGCTGGGCCTGCCGCCGGACGACCTGACGGCCCTGGACCTCGGGGGCGCCTTGCACGACCTGGGGAAGATCGGGATTCCGGACGCAATCCTCCTGAAACCGGCTGGACTCAACGAGGCGGAGTGGGTGATCATGCGCCAGCACCCGGTCATCGGCGAGCGGATCTGCCTCCCATTGCAATCGCTGAAGCGGGTCCTGCCGATCATCCGCCATCATCACGAACGGTGGGACGGCGGGGGGTATCCCGACGGCCTCTCGGGACAGGCGATACCGATGACCGCCCGTATCATGCAGGTCGCGGATATCTTCGACGCGTTGACGACCGAGAGACCATACAAGCCTGCCCTGTCGCAGGCCGCCGCGCTCGCTGCCCTACGGGATGAGGTCGCGCGCGGGTGGCGGGACCCGGCAGTGGTCGAGCCGTTCATCGACCTGATGGAGCGAGGAGGCCTGACGAAGGTCTCGCAGGCCGGGCGACGCGTCTCCTGAACGAGTGATTGTCTGATGCCAGGGCCTCGCCGCAGGTGTTGCGAAGGATCAATCGATGAGCACTGAGCCCAGCAGTCGCCTCATATCCTCACTCAGGTGTTTTTCTCGTGCTGCGGCTATCTTCACGATGTTCGTTGGCTCTCTCGTGCTGGTCGGTTGGACCCTTGACATCGCAACCCTGAAGAGTGTCGCCCCTGGCCTGGTTACGATGAAGGCCAACACAGCGCTGGCCTTCCTTCTGGCTGGCGTCTCGCTGTGGCTGTTGCAGCCGGAACCCTCGCCCCAACTTTCTCCGTCTCCGGGGGGACAGGGTGGCTGGAGGCGGCCTGAGGGAAACCGCCGCCTCGCGCAGGGCCTCGCCTGCATAGTCGCGCTGATAGGGCTGCTCACGCTCAGTCAATATCTCTTCGGCTGGGACCTCGGCATTGACCAACTCCTTTTCAAGGAACCGTCTGGAGCGGTCGGAACGTTCGCCCCGGGCCGGATGGCGCCGACGACGGCGCTGAACTTTCTCATGCTCGGGCTCGCCCTGCTGCTTCTGGACGTGGAGACCCGCCGCGGCCATCGGCCCGCCCGGGTCCTTGCTCTTGCGGCAGCCGTGGTCTCCTTCTTGGCGGTTGTCGGCTACATCTACAACGTCGGAGCCCTTTACGGCATCGCCTCCTACACGCAAATGGCTGCCCACACCGCGGTGGCGTTCACCGTGTTCCCCATCGGGCTCTTGTTCGCGCGGCCAGACCGCGGGCTGATGGCGGTCGTCACCAGCGAGGCCGCTGGTGGAGTCATGGCGCGCCGCTTGTTGCCTGCCGCGATCGGGTTCCCGCTGCTGCTCGGCTGGTTGAGATTGGAGGGCCAGCGAGCAGGGCTCTACAGTACCGAGTTTGGTCTGGCGCTCGTTGTGACCTTGATCAGCAGCGTTTTTGTAGTCCTCATTTGGTGGAATGCCCGATCCATCGATCGGCGGGATATCGAGCGCAAGCGGGCGGAGGACGCCCTGCGCGCCGCCGAGGCTCTTCGTGAGCTCCTGAAGGCCGCCCCGGACGCCATGGTGATCGTCAACCGGGAGGGCCGGATCGTCCTGGTCAACTCGCAGACGGAGAAGCTGTTCGGCTACACCCGGGAGAACCTGCTCGGCCAACCGGTGGAGACCCTGGTGCCCGAGCGCTTCCGGGGCGGGCACCCCGGCCACCGCGATGGCTACTTCGCCGATCCCCGCGCCCGGCCGATGGGGGCGGGCCTCGATCTCTTCGGCCGCCGGCGGGACGGGAGCGAGTTCCCCGCTGAGATCAGCCTGAGCCCCCTGGAGACGGCCGAGGGCATCCTCGTCACGGCAGCCATCCGCGACATCACCGAACGCAAGCGGGCAGAAGCGGCCCTCGCCAGGCAGGCAGAGCAGATGCAGGCGCTCCGGGCGATGACAGTGGAGATCACTCAGCAGCTTGACCTCACGGACCTCTTGAACCTCGTTACCCGACGGGCAGCAGAGCTGATTGGGGTCGTCTCGGGCGCGATCTATCTCTGGGACGAGGCGACGCAGGTCCTCTCTGCGGAGGCGTGGAGCGGCCTCGGGGAGTGGATGAGAGGGGTGCACCTGAAACTCGGCGAGGGCGCGGCCGGGGTGGTCGCCCAGCGCCGGCGGGGGTTGATCGTCAACGACTACCGGACCTCGTCGTACGCGAGCCCCCTGTTCCTGGAGCGGGCCGGATTCACTGCCGTGATCGCCGAGCCCCTTCTGCACCACGAGCAGCTTCTCGGGGTGCTCGCAATCAACAATGAGGGTACGGGACAGTCATTCACCGAGGAAGACCAAATTCTTCTGAGCCTCTTTGCCGCCCAGGCCGCCATCGCCATCCAAAATGCGCGCCTCTACCGCACCGTTCACCAGAGGGCTGAACGGATTGCAGCAATCAATCGGCTGACCAGGGCCATAGGTTCCTCGCTCGATCTCCGGGCAGTGTACGAGGCCTTCGCACAGGAAGCGAAGCACCTCATTGCATACGACCGGATGGGGATTGTGGTGCCGGACGACTCGGGCGAGGGATTGAGGATCTTCCAACTGACTACCGACCGAGCAACAACGGCAGGGAAGGGCAGCCTCTGGCCGAACAGACCCGGCACCGGCATCGAGTGGGTCATGGACCACGGACGACCCCGAATCGAGCGGGATCTAGGCGCAGAGCGGCTGTTCGTAGAGGACGAGGTCCTTTTCAAGGAAGGGATCCGATCCTCTGTGCGTCTACCTCTGATTGCCAAGGGAGTTGTGATTGGTGTCCTCTTCTTGGATAGCACGAGTCCAGATTGCTATACAGAGAACGATCTTGAACTCCTTGTCCCTCTGGGAGAGCAACTGGCGATCGCCATCCATAACTCCCGCCTCTATGAGGAGATCCAAGAGGACGCCCGATTCCAGACCGCACTGGCCGAGGTCGCCAAGGCCTTCACCTCTACGATTGAGCCCATGGCGCTCTTTTCGCTTATCTGTGAGCGGATGCAGAACCTCTTCCAGGTCGATGGGTGCTATCTATGGACCCTGGACGAGACGGCTCAGGAGCTGGTGGGCGCCGCCGCCTCCGGCCATAAGTTCGAGGAGTTTACCGGTCTCAAGATCTCGATGGGTCAGGAGGATTCCCTTTCTACCAGGGTTGCGAGGATGAGAAAGCCCCAAGTCGTGGAGGACGTGGCCACCAGCGAAATCGCCGGGGCGCCCCTCGCGATCCTCTTCGACTCGAGATCGCTTCTGGCCCTGCCTCTGATGACTAAGGAGAGTCTGATGGGGGTGGTCATTCTCAACGATATCCACGAGACCCACCGATTTGACGACGCCCTGGTTCGGCGGGCGGAGATTTTCGCCGCCCAGGCCGCCATCGCCATTGAGAACGCCCGGCTCTACGACGCATTCGGTGATTCGAAGCGGCGGTTCGAAGAGCTGTACAACCTGGGCCTAGCCATGCAGGAGCACCAGACCTTGCAAGCCGGTCTGGACCTCATCTTGAAGGGCGCGCAGACGATCCTGGGCTTCGACCGGATGAACATCCTCCTCGCCGACGCCGCGCAGACGCGGCTCAGCGCCGTGGCCAGTCTGGGCGTGGAGGAGCCGCTGGAGCAGATCTATGTCCCGTTAGGGCAGGAGGGAGGGGGGATCGCGAAGGCATTCTTGGAGCGGCGTGACATCGTCTGGGAAGGCGTTGGGCAGGTGCCTGAAGCATGGCGCCTGGCCCACCCCTATTCGGGGATTAAGGCCTTCCGCTCGAGGAGCTTCGTGATTGTGCCCCTGATCGTCAGGGGGGTGGCGATCGGGGTTCTGGGCGCCGACAATAAATTAAGCCAAAAAGCCATCCCGACCGAGACGGTCCGCCTCCTGAAGACCTTCGCCTCACAGGCTGCTGTGACGATCGACAATGCCCGTCTGTACGACGAGGTGACAGGGTATGCGAAAGAGCTGGAGCAGAAGGTGGAGGAGCGGACCAAGGCCCTCAAGGAGAGCCAGGTCCAGCTCATCCAGTCGGGGAAGCTAGCCGCCGTGGGGACGCTTGCCGCCGGGGTCGCCCACGAGCTGAACCAGCCCCTGATGGTCATCCGGGGGTATGCCCAAGAGCTGCTGGGAGATGAGCGGATCGCCGACGAGGAGATCAGAGAAGACCTGGGCCGCATCGAGGGCCAGACGACGCGAATGTCGGCCATCATCAGCCACCTTCGGGACTTCTCCCGCCAGTCGAAGGGGACGCGGCAGGTGACCGACCTAAACCAGGTCGTGACGCATGCCTTGACCTTCCTCGGCCAGCAGTTGAAGACCCGGAACATCGAGGTTGTCCAGGAGCTCAACACGGCCCTCCCCACAGTCTGGGCGGACCCGCTCCAGATTGAGCAGATCCTGCTGAATCTGGTCACGAACGCCCGCGACGCCATGGAGAAAGTCGGGAAAGGGGTCGTTGTCATCCGCACCGAGCAGGCGGGGGACGCCCGGGTCGCTCTCAGCGTCACCGACACCGGCCCCGGGATCCCCTCCGACCTTCAGGGGCGGATCTTCGATCCCTTCTTCACCACGAAAGAGGTCGGCAAGGGGACCGGCCTGGGGCTGAGCATCTGTCACGGGATCGCGGAGGAGCACGGGGGGGAACTCCGGGTGGAAAGCCCGGTGGCCGAGGACCGGGGCGCCCGCTTCACGCTTGTGCTGCCGCGCTCCCTCAGGGATGCCAGTGGAGGGGAGCGGGGATGACGGTTGTGCGCATCCTTCTGGTCGATGACGAGGAGGCGATCCGCCGGCTCCTGGCCCGGCGGCTCACGCGTCGGGGATACGCGGTCACCACCGCGACCGACGGGAGCCAGGCCCTCGCCATGTTGGAGCAAGGCGCATTTGACCTCGCCATCTTAGACTACATGATGCCCGGGATGAATGGCCTCGAGCTGGCGGCACAGTGCCGCCTTCGGTACCCGGACTTGAAAGTCCTCATACTGACCGGGTCGCCGGTCATCGTGGAGATTGAAGCGCATGGGTATCTCTGCCTGCGGAAGCCGCTCCAGAACCTGGAGGAGCTGGACCAAGCCATCGAGCGGTCTCTGGCCACGGAGGTGACCGAGCCTCTGGAGGGAGGCGGGCAATGAGCGGGCGGCGCATCCTTGTGGTGGATGACGACAAGGACGTGGTCGTTTTCCTCAGTCGGCTCCTCCAGCGAGCCGGCTACACGGTCCTGACCGCCCAGGACGCCTCGCAGGCGGTGATGCAGGCCCATCAGGAGAGGCCGGACCTCATTCTGACCGACATGACGATGCCCGCTGGCGGCGGCTTCAGCATTCTGGATCGCCTGAAGGCGTCCACGACGACAACCGGCACCATCCCGATCATCGTCCTCACCGGCAACGACGACGCCGAGGTCGAGGCTCGCGCCCTGGCCGGGGGGGCGATCCGCCTCTTGCGAAAGCCGTGCGACAACGCCGTCCTGTTGGAGTGTATCAAGACTGCCTTCGGCGAGGGAGGATGATCGTGCAGGCGCGAGTGCTCGTGGTCGATGATGATGTGGAGATCTGCACCTTGCTCTCGCGTCACCTGCGCCAGTTGGGTTATATCGTGGAGGAGGCCGGGGACGGGGAGGAGGCCCTGGCGCTGGTGGGCAAAGTCGTCCCGGACGTGGTGGTGACCGATATGGCGATGCCGCGCCTGGATGGCCTGGGGCTCCTGAAAGCGCTTCAGCGTCAGGACCCCGATCTGCCCGTCATTGTCCTCACTGGGCACGGGTCATTAGAGAACGCCATCCAAGCGATGCGGGAGGGGGTCCTCTTCGACTATATGCTGAAGCCGTTGCCCAACCTCGCCCTGCTGGAGCTGGCGGTCCGGCGCGCGCTGGAGATCCGCCAGCTCCGCGACCGGGCCCGGGAGGCAGACCAGGTCGTGGCCATGCGCGAGCTGGCCGTGACCGCGAGCGACCGAATCCTGAATCCCTTGAACGTCATTGCTCTCAGCTTGGCGACACTCTCCCGCGAGGGGATCACTTCGGAGACCAGGGCTAATGCCGTGGCGACCATCGAGCAGGCGATCGGTACCATTACACATGTCGTCCGCCAAATGCGTGCAGTAGCCCGGTATGTCCCCCGAGAGGTCACGCGTGGCCTGCGCGAGATCGATCTGGAGAATGCGACGACGGTGCAGCAAGACTCTGAGTAGTAGAGTGACATTGGAGTCGGGAGTCGGTCAGATATAGTCGGGGGGGATGCGCGCCGTGTCGAAACCGTTGGGTCAGATCCTGATCGAAGCCAACATTCTTCAGCCCGAGCAGCTTGAGCGGGCTCTGAAGCTTCAGGGGCCGGTTCATGAGCCGTTGGGGCGGCTGCTGGTCAGACAGGGGCTGGCGACAGAGGAGCAGATCGCGCAGGCGCTCGCGACACAGTTCAACATCCCGTACGTCCGGCTGGCGTCGGCTGTCGTGGAGCCGAAGGCCCTGAAGCTGGTCCCCCTCGCCATGGCCGAGAAGCACACGGTGTGCCCCCTCTCGCTGGAGGGCAAGGCGCTGCTCCTCGTGATGGCCGATCCGCTGAACCTGGAAACCGTCCGGGATGTGGAGTTCCGCGCCGGGCTTCGAGTCCGGCCGGCCATCTCGACGGCGACCGAGATCCGTGACGCCATCGCCCGCTGCTATGTCTTTGATGAGTCCCTCGCCCCCTTCATGCGGAATCTGAAGGAGCAGGCGGAAGTTCAGGTGGAGACCCTGACCGAGCTCCCGGGTGGCGGAGAGGGCTTGGACCTGAAGAAGCATGGCGAAACGACCCCGGTTGTCAAGATGGTCAACCTCCTGATCAGTGAAGGGATCAAGGCGCGGGCGAGCGATATTCATATCGAACCCGGGGTGGGTGAGGTCGCCGTGCGAAACCGAGTTGACGGCGTCCTCCGGGATGCGCTCCAGATCCCCAAGTGGATCCATGCCGGCGTGGTCTCGCGCCTGAAGATCCTCGCCAATCTCGATATTGCCGAGCGCCGCCTCCCTCAGGACGGGCGGATCAAGGTCAAGGTCGGCGAGAGTGCCTTGGACCTGCGGGTCTCCACCCTCCCCACCCATTGCGGGGAGAAGGTGGTGCTGAGGCTGCTGGATCCGGCCCGAGACCTGCTGACCCTGGAGCACGTCGGCCTCGATCCGGCGCAGCGTCAGCTTCTCCAGGCGGCCCTGGTCCAGCCACAGGGGACGATCCTCGTGACCGGTCCGACCGGCAGTGGCAAGACCTCGACCCTGTACGCCGCCATCTCCTACCTCAAGTCCTCCCGGACCAACATCGTGACCATCGAGAACCCGATCGAGTTCCAGATGAAGGGGGTGAACCAGGTCCAGGTGAATGAGCAGGCCGGGTTGACGTTCGCCTCCAGCTTCCGCTCCATCCTCCGTCAGGACCCCGATGTGATCATGGTGGGGGAGATCCGGGACCACGAAACGGCGGAGATCGCCTTTCAGGCGTCGCTGACCGGCCACCTTGTGTTCAGCACCCTCCACACCAACGACGCCATCTCGGCCATCACCCGCCTTGTGGACCTGGGGGTCGAGCCGTTCCTGGTGGCCTCCTCCGTCACGCTCGTTGTGGCCCAGCGGCTGATGCGGCGTCTCTGTGGTCACTGCCGCGAACCGTTCCAACCCACCGGCGATGTGGCGAGACGGCTGAGGTTGGATGATGGTTCCGTCCCCGTCTTCCGGGGCAAGGGGTGCGATCGATGCCAGGGAACAGGCTATCAAGGACGGGTTGGTGTCTTCGAGTTCTTTTCGCTCGATGCCAGGATGCGGGAGCTGATCGGCCAGCGGGCCTCGGAGGGGAGCTTGCGGCGGGAGGCCAACGCCAAGGGGTTTGTGAGCCTGATCGAGGCGGCGGCCGGGAAGGTTCGCCAGGGATTGACCAGCCCGGACGAGGTCCTTCGGGTCATCGTGGGCGACGAAGCGGTCCAGGACCGGTGCTCGTCCTGCGGGGGGAAGATCGAGGCTGGCTTCGTGGTCTGTCCTGCCTGCCAGACGGTCCTCAAGCCCCAGTGCGCCTCGTGCCGTCAAGATCTCATGCCCGAGTGGAAGGCCTGCCCCTTCTGCTCCGCTCCTACGGCGCCGGTGACCAGCGCCCCAGTCCCGACGGCGACTGTCCCCAGGGCGCCGGCGCCGGCTGTGGAGACAAAGCCGGTGAAGATTCTCGTTGTGGATGACGAGGAGGACGTGAGGCGGATCGTGGCGCTTGCACTCCGGAAGCTGCCATTTCCGGCGGAGATCCTGACGGCAGCGAACGGCATAGAGGCGCTCCAGGTGGTCGAGGCCGAGCGGCCGAGCCTTGTCGTCCTGGACCTGATGATGCCGCAGATGGATGGGCTTGAGGTCTGCCGACGCCTCCGCGAAAATATCACGACCGCCTTCATCCCGATCCTCATGCTGACGGCGCGAGGAGAGAGCGAGACCAAAACCCAGGCCTTCCAGGTCGGGACAGACGATTACTTAGTCAAGCCTTTCGAGGTCAAGGAGTTGAACGCGAGGGTCGGTCGGCTCTTGCGGCGGACCTATGGGGTATAGATAGGATGGGGATGTCGGAGGACCCGCAGCAGCTCCAGCGTGAGGAAGCGGCGCGCACTGGGGACCACCAGTGGGCCGAGGAGAGGGATCGCCTGTATGCCGTCTTCGAGGCGACCTCTGACGGGATTGCTCTGTTTGACCCTGAAGGCCGGCTGCTGCTGGTCAACCTGATTTTCCGAAAGTACTTCGGGCTGGTTCCTGAAGGATTGTCCCATCGGGATCCGGGTTCTACCCTCGAATTCTTAACGTCCCGTGCCAAGAACCCGGTGGAGTTCGAGCGGAGGTTCCGGGCGCTCATCCTCCATCCCGATACGACAGAACGCGATACCATCGAGTTGGCTCTCCCTCACCCCCGCGTCCTCCTTCGAGTGCGCACCCCGGTACGGGATGAGCGGGGAAAGCTGGTCGGCCACGTGCATACCCTTCGGGATGTGACCAGCGAGCGGGAGATGGCTCAGATGAAGTCGGGGTTCATCTCCACCGTCTCTCATGAGCTCCGCACCCCCCTCACCTCTATCAAGGGGTCCCTCCAACTCATCATGGAGAGTCCGCAGGACCTGCTCCCCTTCCAGCAGGAGTTGCTGAGCATCTGTCTGAGGAACGCCGATCGCCTGATCCATCTCGTCAACGACGTCCTGGATTTCTCCAGGATCGAGGCGGGCAAGCTCAGGCTGAAGCTTGCCGATCACACGGTGTCCCGCCTCATCGAGCTTGCCCTCGCCGGCGTCAGGGCTCAGGCCGAGGAGCGGCAGAGCCCCATCGAGGTGAACTTGCCCCCGGATCTGCCTCCGGTCCGGGCTGACCGGGATCGAATGGTCCAGGTGCTGACCAACCTTCTGGACAACGCCATCAAGTTCTCCCGCCCGGGCGGGCGAGTGCAGGTCGGGGCGAGGTTGAGGAGCACCGCATGGGATGAGGAGAGCCGTGCCTACGTGCAGAGGGGACTTGATCCTGCGATCGAAATAAGCGTTACCGACCAAGGCCGAGGCATCGCGCCCCACGATCTCGACAAGCTCTTCCTATCCTTTCAGCAGGCGGATCCCTCAGCAACGAAAGAGACCTCGGGGACGGGACTGGGCTTGGCCATCTGCAAGGGGATCGTCGAAGAGCACGGCGGCAAGATCTGGGCCGGTTCGGAGGGGCTCGGCCACGGGACCACCGTCAGCGTTCTGCTTCCCCAGGCAGGCCCCCCACGGCGCCGTGTCCTGGTGGCTGATGACGACCCCCAGTTCGCCAGCCTCGTGATCGAGATTCTCGGGAGTGCAAGGTATGCGGTGACCTCCGCTCCTGATGGAGAGATTACCCTGCAGACGATCCAGCAGGCCGTGCCGGATCTGCTGATCCTGGATCTGTTACTTCCTGGAGTGGATGGGTGGGAGGTCCTGAAGGCCCTCCGTGCGAAGTCCTCTACGAGTGACCTGCCGATTCTGGTCGTGACCTCCCTTGACGCCGGTGACGCAGAGAAGACGCTTGCGCTTGGAGCAGACGAGTACCTGAGCAAACCGATCTCTCCCTCTGTCTTGACTGACACCGTCAGTCGCCTCATGGCCGAAGCGGAGCGCCGGCGGCGAGAGGCCGAGGAGGAGAAGACGGCCGAGAGATTGGCGGCGACCGGCGCCCGGCCAGTGCCAGGAGCCGCGCCGCGCCGGCCCCGCGTCCTGGTGGTCGAGGACAATCCAGTGAGCCTAGAATTGATGGTTGAACTGCTCGTACCCAGGGGCTTCGAGGTTCATGCGTGCAGCGATGGGGGGGAGGTCATGCGCCTCGCCAAAGCGCATCGCCCGGACCTCATCCTGCTCGACATCAACCTGCCGAATATCGATGGTTTGACATTGGCCCGGACGCTTCGGGAAGATCCTGAGACGCGGGCCACAACGATTCTCGCAGTCAGCGCCTACGCCATGGCCGGCGACGAAGAACGGGTGCTCACAGCGGGGTGCGATGGGTTCATCGCCAAACCGATCGACACCAAGACCGTGCTCTCCACGATCTCGACGTTCCTCCAACGGAGCAGAAGCCCGGAGGCCGATCGCGAGGAGGCCAGCCGCAGCTTCGAAGTGGAAAAGGCTTGACACTCGACCGTCATTCTTGCTAGATTGCTGCGATAGTTTTTCACGGCCGGGGTTGTGCGTTGCCACCGATTGCCTCCATCGGGGCTCCTAGTGGTCGCTGCGGCAGGCGTGACGAAAGTCTTCCGCCACCCAAACCATCCCGGAAGGGAAAGGAAATAGATCGATGGCGAAGAAGTTCTACACGGTCCTCCTCGTCCCCGACGCCAGTTCCCAGATACGAACCTTTCACATCGCAAAACCACTGCTCGCCGCTCTTGCTGCCTCCGCCGCGCTCGTGTGCGTCGCATTCCTCTTTTTCATCTATCAGGCGGTGAGCCTCAACGGCCACATGTTGGAGTTGCGTCGGCTCAGGGTGGCGGCAAGCCAGCAGGGCCATTTGTTGGGGAAGGTTGATCGTCTCGGGGCGGAATTGGCCGGGCTTCGTGAATTCGACGCCCGTTTGCGGACGGCTGCCGGCCTGGAGGCGAAGGAGAGAGAGGGCTCGTTCGTTGGCACTGGCGGGGCGGATACCCCGAGCTCCGGGACTCTGATGGCCGCGGCCGTGGCTCACCAGACCCCATCGGCCGACACTCTGACCAGGGAACT
The DNA here is from genome assembly GCA_016207095.1 of Candidatus Methylomirabilota bacterium. Lineage (GTDB taxonomy): Bacteria > Methylomirabilota > Methylomirabilia > Methylomirabilales > Methylomirabilaceae > Methylomirabilis. Next base: position 29,724 of record JACQQF010000005.1, read on the forward strand.
GGACCGCCTGAGCCACGAGATGATCGACCGCAGCAAGAGCTTCCAGGAGCTGATCGACCAGCTCGAGGCAAAACGGGGCATCTTGGCTGCCACCCCCACTATCTGGCCAGTCAAGGGGTGGCTCACCGCCGGGTTCGGCCATAGGCGATCTCCCTTCACCGGCCAGCGGCAGATGCATGAGGGGGTTGATATCTCGAATAGCGTTGGGACCTCTATCGTCGCCCCTGCGGAGGGTATCGTCTCCTATGCCGGTCCCCTCGGAGGGTTCGGCAATGTGGTCTCCATCGACCACGGCCACAAGATTTCCACCTTCTATGCGCACTTGCAGCGGCACAAGGTCTCTCGTGGACAACGGGTCAAGAGGGGGGACGTGATCGCCTCCTTGGGGACAACGGGGCGCGTGACCGGCCCCCACCTCCACTATGAGATCCAGGTGGGCGGTGCGGCGGTCGATCCGAGCAAGTACGTGATCGATACGGCCACCGTGAAATTCTTGGGCGATGGGGAATCGGCCGAGTAAGACTCTAGGGGCTTGTGACATCCACACCCCCGAAGGACGAGGTCCTTCGGGGGTTTTTCTTTGCACGGCGCCGAGAGAAACCGTCCGCGCGCGGGCCTTTCGGGTTGAAGCGCCCTCGCTTGTATGGTACTATCCACTGGAAATCATTCCAGAATAATGGGGAGACCACTCGAAGATGTTCATGAAGCTGATGTCCAAGGTCGTCGGGACCAAGAACGAGCGAGAGCTGAAGCGAATCCAGCCGATGGTGGTGGCCATCAACGAGCTGGAGCCTGCAATGAAATCGCTCACGGACGACGACCTTCGCAAGAAGACGGCTGAGTTCAAGGAGCGGTTGGCCCGGGGGGCGACACTCGACGACCTGATCATCGAGACCTTCGCGGTGGCCAGGGAGGCTGGTCGCCGCGTCCTTGACATGCGTCACTTCGACGTCCAGCTCCTCGGCGGAGTCGTCCTCCACGAGGGGAAGATCGCCGAGATGGCGACCGGAGAGGGAAAGACCCTGGTGGCAACTCTGCCTGTCTACCTGAATGCCCTGGAAGGGAAGGGCGTGCATGTCGTGACGGTGAACGACTACCTGGCCAAGCGGGACAGCCAGTGGATGGGTGGGATCTACCGGTTTCTGGGACTCTCCGTCGGCTTGATCCAGCACGACATGGACGACCCGGCGCGAAAGCTCGCCTATGGGGCAGACGTCACCTATGGGACCAACAACGAATACGGCTTTGACTACCTCCGCGACAATATGAAGTTCGCCGCAGCGGACTTTGTGCAGCGGGATCTGCACTACGCCATCGTGGACGAGGTGGACTCGATCCTGATCGATGAAGCCCGAACGCCGCTCATCATCTCCGGTCCGGCGGAGGAATCGACCGAGAAGTACTACCAGATCGACCGGATCATCCCACGGCTGAAGCGGGGGGCCACGATCGTTGGCGGGAAGCTGTACGAGGCGGAAGCTCAAGGCTCCGGCGACTACGTCGTGGACGAAAAGGCGAAGTCGGTTGCCCTGACCGAGAGTGGCGTGGCCAAGGTCGAGAATCTTCTGGGGGTGAAGAATCTCTACGACCCCGCCAACATAGACTTCGTTCATCATGTCCAACAGGGACTGAAGGCCCATGTCCTCTTTAAGAGAGATGTGGACTATGTGGTGAAGGACGGCGAGGTCGTGATCGTCGATGAGTTTACGGGCCGGATGATGCCGGGGAGGCGGTGGAGCGACGGGTTGCATCAGGCAGTGGAGGCCAAAGAGCGGGTTAAGATCGAGCGGGAGAACCAGACCCTGGCCACAATCACATTCCAGAACTACTTCCGCATGTATGGGAAGCTGGCCGGGATGACAGGGACGGCAGACACCGAGGCAGCCGAGTTCGCTCAGATCTATAACTTGGATGTGATGGTGATCCCGACGAACCAGCGATTGATCCGGACGAGCTACCCCGATGTCGTCTACAAGACGGAGCGCGAAAAGTACGACGCCGTAGTGGAGGAGATCGTCGAGCTGCACAAGGCGGGGCGGCCGGTCCTGGTCGGCACGACCTCGATCGAGAAGAACGAGAAGCTCTCCGCCTTGCTGAAGCGAAAGGGCATACCGCACCAGGTCCTGAACGCCAAACACCATGAGCGGGAGGCGGAGATCGTGGCTCAGGCGGGTCGCCTCAAGTCCGTCACGATCGCCACCAACATGGCGGGCCGCGGGACCGACATCCTGCTCGGCGGCAATCCCAAATTCCTTGCTGCTGAACTGGTCCGCCAGGAAAGCGCGCCGGGGGGCGGGACCGAGCCTCACGACTTTGCCAGGACGCTGGAAGAAGTCCGGCAGATGCAGCGGTATGGCCTTTTGGATATGTCAGCGGATGCGGAGGCGTACGCCGCGGCGTTGGCTGCGGTCCGAAGGCAGACCGAGGCCGAACACCAACAGGTGGTGGCCCCTGGCGGCCTGCATATCATTGCAACCGAGCGTCACGAAGCCCGCCGCATCGACAACCAGCTCCGCGGGCGATCCGGCCGCCAGGGAGACCCCGGTTCATCCCGCTTTTACCTCTCTCTCGAGGACGATCTCCTTCGCCTGTTCGGGTCCGACCGGATCAGCAAGATCATGGAGAAGCTGGGGATGGAGGAGGGCGAGCCGATCGAGCACACCATGGTCACGCGTGCGATCGAGACGGCTCAGAAGCGGGTGGAGGCTCACAACTTCGAGATCCGCAAACACCTCCTGGAGTACGACGACGTGATGAACACGCAGCGCCAGATTATCTACGGCGAGCGGAACAAGATCCTGGAAGGCGAGAGCCTGAAGGACACCCTCGAGGAGATGCGGGGCGAGGTGATCGATGGACAGTTGGCGCTGTACACCAATGAGGAGACCTATCCGGAGGAATGGGACCTGGCGGGGCTTACTGAGGCGGTCAAGCGTCAGTTCGACCTGGAGATCTCCTGGCCGGCAGAGGAGGTGCCGTCGCTGACCCAAGCATTGTTGCGCGACAGCATCGAGGAGCGGGCCCTGAAGGCCTACGAAGAACGAGAGGCCAAGCTGGGTCCGGAGATGATCCGGTACCTGGAGCGGATGATCATGTTGCAGGTGGTGGATTCCCAGTGGAAAGACCACCTCTTGGCCATGGACCACCTGAAGGAAGGCATCGGGCTCCGAGGGTATGGGCAAAAAGACCCCCTCATCGAATACAAGCGCGAGGGGTTCGAGATGTTCGAGGCGATGGTCGAGCGAATCAGGCAGCAGACCATCGAATACCTCTACAGGGTGCAGGTGGCTCCGGCCGATGCTCAGGGCAGGCCCGCTTCGATGGGACTCAGCGCAGGCTTCGACGATGTAGACGAGGCGCGCGTGGCCCCATCGGACGGTGGCACGGATGGCGACATCCTCGGCCGACCTGGAGCACGATCGCCGACCCGGCTTGCGGAGCGATCGCTCCGCCCGACGGCTTCGACGGCCCCCATTAAGATTGCCGGAAAGAAGATCGGCCGCAACGATCCCTGCCCTTGCGGAAGTGGCAGGAAGTACAAGAAGTGCTGCGGTGCCTGATTTGGTGTTCCCACCTCCAACCAGTACACAGACATTACATAAGCTGTCATTGCGAGGGAGCTAGTGTCCTGAGTCTAAAGTTCGCTTCAGAAATCCCCCCTCCCTTGACGGGAGGGGGCGTGGGGGAGGGTGACCGAGCATCGGGCATCTGCCGTCTTCACCCCCACCCAAGCCCTCCCCCATCTAAGGGGGAGGGGGAAAATTATTGACCGAATTTCTGACTCAGGACACTAGGCGACCCCTTCGGCTGCGCTCAGGGCAGGCTACGCAATCTGAAATGGCGGGATTGCTTCGCGGAGTGTACGCTGACCACATTCGCCCCGCTCAGTGTAGACTCCGCGAATGCGGCTCGCAATGACAATGTAAAAGAGGGGACTGTTGATGCGCGGCGTCTCGGTCGTAGGGATCGGATGCACGCCGTTCGGGAAACATAACGGCATCGGCATCATTGAGCTGGCGGTCCAAGCATGCCGGGAGGCCCTGAACGACGCCGGCGTTCCGAACGAGCGGGTCAAGGCCTTCTACCTGGGCAATTTCGTCTCCGAGGCCTTGGTTCACCAGGGATCACTAGCCCCGATGGTTGCCTACCGTCTCGGCCTCAGGGAAATCCCCTGCACGAAGGTGGAAGGGGCATGCGCCTCGTCCGGCATCGCGTTCCGCCACGGTATCCTGATGATCGCCTCGGGCATCTGTGATGTCGTGCTGACCGCCGGCGCCGAAAAGATGACGTCGTCGGAGACGACGACGGTGACGGAGGCGCTGGCCTCGGCCGGCGATGCCGAGTCGGAGATGCGTCTTGGCCTCACCTTCCCGGGGACCTTCGGGATCATCATGCGGCGTCACATGTACCAGTACGGGACGACACGTGAGCAGGTCGCGATGGTTTCAGTGAAGAACCGGCGGAACGGAAGCGCCAATCCGAAGGCCCACTTTCAAAAGGCCGTGACCCTGGACGAGGTCCTGGAATCGCGCCTGATCTGCGATCCCCTTCGGCTGTATGACTGCCCGCCAATCAGCGACGGCGCCTCGGCCGCGGTACTTTGCGCGACTGAGATCGCGGGAGAATTCACCGACCGGCCGATCGACGTGATTGGGTCCGGCCACGCCATGGGACCCGGGACCCTGTTTGAGATGACGGACCTGACCACCTTCGAGGCCACGGTCATCGCCGCGCGGGAGGCGTACCGAGGGGCCGGCGTCTCCCCGAGCGATATCGATGTGGCGGAGGTGCACGACTGCTTCAGCATCGCCGAGATCGCGGCCACTGAGGATCTTGGATTCGTCGAGAAGGGGAAGGGCGGCCCCGCGGTGGAGCAGGGACTGACTGCGTTGGATGGTTCGATTCCGATTAACCCAAGCGGGGGGTTGCTCGCCAAAGGACATCCGGTGGGCGCTACCGGCCTCGCCCAGATCTATGAGATCGTCCGGCAGCTTCGTGGCGAGGCGATGAATCAGGTACGGGACGCTCAGATCGGTCTCGCCCAAAACCTCGGCGGAACGGGGGCGGTTAGCACGGTCCATATCCTCAAACGGCGCTAGTGCCGGTCCAATTAACTTCGCCTAGTGTCCTGAGTCAGAAATTCGGACGATAGTTTTTCCCCTCCCCCTTAGATGGGGGAGGGCTTGGGTGGGGGTGAAGACGGCAGATGCCTGATACTCACTCACCCTCCCCCACGCCCCCTCCCGTCTGTATAGACTGGGGACATAGGTAACACCTGTTCGGAGACATGGGTAACACCTTTTCTGGCATGATGAGCGTCGAAAGGAGGAACCTCTCATGCCCTGGCAGGAGGTGTCGACCGTGTTGTTA